>JBCCUP010000026.1 GCA_039196715.1 Pseudomonadota bacterium | reverse complement strand
GGCCCCGCCGTTGTCCGCGGCGACCTGTGGGCCACGATCAGTGTCGCGTTAACACCCGCAAACCTGGGCCCCCGCCTCGGCGTGTGGGCGCGCACTCGCCTCGCCGAGCCCGGAGGCCGCACCGGTGACCACGGCGGCGCGAATGTCGTCTGAACGCATGAGGTCTGCTCCTGTACTGGGGCGTTGCGCTGTGTGGCCCGTCTCAGGCGGCGGGCGTCGAGAACTGCCGGGCGATCAGCATCTTCTGTATGTCCGAGGTACCCTCGTAAATCTGGCATACCCGCACGTCGCGGTAGAACTTCTCCACCGGGTAGTCGGCCGTGTACCCGGCGCCACCCAGTGTCTGAATGGCAGCAGAACACACGCGCTCGGCCATTTCGGACGCGAAGAGCTTGGCCATGGCCGCCTCGCGCAGGCACGGTTGTTCGGCGGTCCTGAGCCGCGCGGCATGGTGCACCAACTGCCGTGCCGCCTCGATGTCGGTGTCCATCTCTGCCAGGCGAAATTGCACGGCCTGGTGCGCGATCACGGGCTGACCGAATGCCTCGCGCTCGGTGGCGTAGCGGTGGGCGCAATCGAACGCGGCCTGAGCCATGCCGACCGATTGCGCGGCGATGCCGATCCGGCCCGTCTCCAGGCTGGACAACGCGATCTTGTACCCTTCGCCCGGCGCCCCGATGCGGTTTTCGACTGGCACGCGCAGGTTCTCGAAACGCAGTGCACAGGTGTCCGAGGCGTGTTGGCCGAGTTTGCTCTCGGTCCGCTCGACCGTGAAACCGTCGCTGCCGTTGTCGACGTAGAAGGCGCTGATGCCGCGTTTTCCGGCCGCCGGGTCAGTCAGGGCGAACACGATGGTCGCTCCGCCAAGCGCGGCAGACGAGATGTACTGTTTGTGCCCGTTGAGCACATAGGCATCGCCGTCGAGTCGCGCTGTGGTCCTGAGCTGCGACGCGTCGGAACCCGCCTGGGGCTCGGTGAGGGCAAAGCAGCCGACCAACGACCCGCTCGCGGCCGCCGGCAACCAGTCGGCCTTCTGCCGCGCGTCGGCGAAACGCTCGAGGATGGCGAGAAACGGCGCATTGTGCACCGAGACCAGCGTGGAGACGGCACCGTCGCCCCAGGCGATCTCTTCCAGGGCAAGCGCGTAGCTCAGGTAATCGGCCCCCGCCCCGCCCCAGTCCGGGTCGACGGTCATGCCGAGAAATCCGAGCGCAGCGAGCTGCTCGATCACCTCGGCTTCAATGCGCCCAGCGGCCTCGCGCGCCCGCGCGCCGGGCGCGAGCAGTTCGCGAGCGACCTGCCGTGCGGTGTCACGGATGAGGGTGTTCTCTTCACTGAACAGGCTCATGCGCGCTCCAGCACAACGGCCGCCCCCTCGCCACCGCCGATGCATATGGCGGCGAGCCCGTGCTCGACATCACGCGCTTCCATCGCGTGCAGCAGGGTGACCAGGATGCGTGCACCGCTGGCGCCGATCGGGTGACCGAGGGCACAGGCGCCGCCGTTGACGTTCACGCGATCGCGGCCGACACCGAGCTCCTGCATGAATGCCATGGGCACGACCGCGAAGGCTTCGTTGACTTCGAACACGTCGATGTCCGCCACCGTGAGCCCGGCCCTGCTGAGCGCACGCTGGGTTGCCGGCACCGGGGCGGTGGTAAACCAGCCCGGCGCCTGCGCGTGACTCGCGCGGCCACGCAACCGGGCTCGGATCGGCAGACCGGCGGTCCGCGCGTCGCTCTCGCGCATGAGCACCAGCGCGGCCGCGCCGTCCGAGATCGACGACGCGTTGGCCGCCGTCACCGTGCCGTCTGCCTTGAACGCGGGCTTGAGTGTCGGGATCTTCTCCGGCCGTGCCCGGCCAGGCTGCTCGTCGGCGGTGACACGCCGCGATTCGCGCCGCGAGGTGACATCGACCGCGGCGATTTCGGTGTCGAAGTCGCCGTCACCCTGGGCGCGCAGGGCGTTGTCGAGCGACGTCAGGGCGTAGGCGTCCTGGTCGGCCCGACTGAACTGATAGTGCGCCGCACAGTCTTCGGCAAAACTGCCCATCAGGCGACCGGGTTCATAGGCGTCTTCGAGGCCGTCGAGGAACATGTGGTCCTGCGACACGGCGTGTCCGATGCGCGCGCCGCCGCGCATGGCAGGCAACAGGTACGGGGCGTTGCTCATGCTCTCCATGCCACCCGCCACGACGGCCCGCGCGTCCCCGCACAACAGTTGATCGACGCCTTGGAGTGTGGCTTTCATGCCGGAACCACACATCTTGTTGACCGTGGTCGCCGGCACCGCCTCACCGAGCCCGGCGGCGAAACCGGCCTGGCGCGCCGGTGCCTGGCCCTGCCCGGCGGACAATACACAGCCCATGATCAGTTCGTCGACCTCGCTGGCCGGCAGCCCCGAGCGTTCGAGCGCCGCACGGATGGCCACACCCCCCAGTGCCGACGCCGTCAGCGGCGCCAACGCACCTTGAAAGGCCCCCATCGGCGTGCGCGCTGCACCGACAATCACGACCGGATCCGTTTGACTCATAGCCGCCCTCCCGTGCCTCGGAGTCTAAATTACGTTTACGTAAACGTAAATCCATTCGGCCCGATTAGCGTGGCAACCCGCCCCGCGAGGGATCGCGATACACTAGCGGTTTTGCCGGAAGCCCCCCATGAACGACCTGCAAGCGATCATCGAAGACGCGTTTGAACACCGTGATGGCATTACCCCCAGCCAACACGATCCGGACGTCCGTCGCGCGGTCGAGGCGTCCATCGCCCTGCTCGACTCGGGCGAGGCTCGCGTCGCCGAACGCCGCGGCGTCGGCGACTGGGTTGTCAATCAATGGTTGAAAAAAGCCGTGTTGCTCTCCTTTCGACTGCGAGACAACGCGCCGATCGAGGCCGGTGGCTTCACCCGCTTCTACGACAAGGTCGAGAGCAAGTTCGGCAGCATGAACGACAACGAGATCGCCGCATCCGGCGTGCGCGTTGTGCCACCGGCCATGGCGCGCAAAGGCAGCTTCTGTGCGCCGAACGTGGTGCTCATGCCGAGCTACGTGAACATCGGCGCGTACGTCGATTCAGGCACCATGGTCGACACCTGGGCCACGGTCGGTTCGTGCGCGCAGATCGGCAAGAACGTGCACCTCTCGGGCGGGGTCGGGATTGGCGGTGTACTCGAACCGCTGCAGGCCGGACCAACCATCATCGAGGACAACTGCTTCATCGGCGCGCGGTCCGAGGTGGTCGAAGGTGTGGTCGTCGAAGAAGGTGCGGTGTTGTCGATGGGCGTGTACATCGGTCAGAGCACCAAGATCTACGACCGGGAACGTGACGAAGTGCTGTACGGCCGCGTGCCTGCGGGCTCGGTCGTGGTCTCCGGCAGCCTGCCTGCCGACAACGGCAAGTACAGCCTCTACTGCGCGGTGATCGTCAAGCGCGTCGACGCCAAGACCCGCGCCAAGGTCGGCATCAACGAACTGCTGCGCAACACCGATTGATGACTGTCACGCTCTACGGTATCCGCAACTGTGACACGGTGAAGAAAGCCCGCGCGTTTCTCGACGCCGCGGGTGTCAACTACGCCTTTCACGATTTCAAGAAAGCCGGTCTGACCGCCGACGTCGTCGAGCGCTGGCTCACCGAGGTGCCGCTCGATCGGCTTGTGAACCGACGTGGCACCACCTGGCGCGCGCTGAACAACGCCGAGCGCGAGGCGCTCTCCGTCGACTCCGCGCCGGCGCTGTGCGCGCGCAATCCGAGCCTGGTCAAGCGGCCGGTGGTCGAATGGGGCCGCCACACCACCGTCGGCTTCGACGCCGAGAGCTGGTCCACCCACCTGACCGACCGGGTGTGACGCGACGTGGCGCCCGGCGCGATGCGCTAACATGAGCAGGCCGAACATCGTCTGGGTGGTGGTCGACCACATGGCCTTCCACGGCCACTACCGGGCGAACGCACTCGACTACCACTGGCCCCGGCTGGAGTCCATTGCGCGCGACGGCGCCTGGTTCGAGCGTGCCTACACGACGGTGCCGGTGTGCACCCCGGCGCGCGCGAGCCTGATGAGCGGGCAACGCGCCGGTCGCCACGGCTTGCGCTGGAACCCGGAATACGACATCCCGCAGAACCGGCGGGAGTTCCTGCCCGACCAATGGCTGTTCAATCACGGACTGGCCACGGCAGGCTACGACACGCGCTTTGTCGGCAAGTGGCACTGCGGGCAGAACCGCTTGCCGTCCGATTACGGCATGGCGGGCTGGAGCCTGCCCGACTACGGCAACGTGTACGCGAGCGCCGAGTACAAACGCTACCTCGACCGGATCGGCCTCGAGCAGCCGCGTTGCACGCTGGACCACAACCTGTTCAACCCCGAACTCGACGGCACCGAGGTCGTGCTCGACCCGGCAGAGCCCTGGACGTACATGGACGGCTGCGGTGTGCTGCAGGGCGACCCGCGCGCGCAGGAGCAGTTTTTTGTGGTCAACCGCGCCATTGACGAACTCGATACCCTCGACACCGCATCGCCGTGGTGTCTGGTGGTCAGTCTCTGGGGGCCACATCACCCCTACCTGCCGAGTGCGGACTTTGCCGCGCTGGTCGATCCGTCGCGCATTGCCCCGTACCCGAGTTTCGCGGAGGACCTCGACGGCAAACCGATGCGCTTCGGCGTGCACCGGGACCTGCGATGTGACTTTCGCGCGCACGAGCGTTGGCCGGACTGGTCGATCTGGCAAACGCTGTTGGCGCGGGCCTACGCGCAGGGTCTCCAGACCGACGCCGCCATCGGGCTGCTCGACGATGCCCTCGCCCGGCGCGGGTGGGTGGACGACACGCTGTTCATTGTCACCTCAGACCACGGTGATGCCATCGCGAGCCACGGTGCCGGCTGGGACAAGTACTCGACGTACACCGAGGAAGTCGGTCGCGTGCCGCTGGTGGTGCGCTGGCCCGACCGGGTCGCACCGGCACAGCGCCGAGACGAACTGGTCAGTGGACTGGACATCCCCGCAACCGTGCTCGATGCCGCGGGTGTCGACGTCGGTGCCCTCGAACTCGATGGCAGCAGCGTCGTGCCGCTGTTGTCCGAGTCTGACGCTCCGTGGAGAGAGCACCTCGTTGTCGAACACTACGGACACAGCGGCGACGTCAGCTATCAGCGCATCGTGTACCGCGGCCAGTTCAAATACGTGGCTGTGTGGGGTGACGACGACGAGCTCTACGACCTCGCAGCAGACCCCTACGAACTCCACAACCGGGTCGACGACCCCCTCTTGCATGACACGTTGACGGACTTGCAATGTCGGGTTCTCGAACACATGGCCGAAGAACGCGCGGCGCGACGCGCTGTGCACCCGGAATCCGAGATGGAACACAAGCTGGTCGACTCCACCGCGCGCTGGCCACGGGAGGAACGGCTGCTGATGTACAAACTCGAGCGGGCGCTCGCAGCTTGAGGCGCCAGCGCGCTCAGCTTCAACCGTCGCCGAGTACGGCTCTCGCACGCGGGGGCGCATTCGCCCCGCCGTCAGTCGATCCACCGTCAGTCGTTGCCGTGTGTTCAACCGGTATAACCTCGTAGAGCTGCGCGCCAGTGTGCCGCATCCACACGCGCAACGCACTGCGGTACTCTCCGACCAATTCCACTCGCACGCGGTCACCGAGGTGCGCGACACTCGCCGGTGAGCTGACCACCACACGGACACCCTGGTCGATCCAAGACTCGATACGGTCTCGTGTGTCTTCCGTTCGGCGTGCTTGGGGCACGGCTGGCGCCAGCAACTGCACATGGCGACGCCCGTTGGAATCGAGCACGGCGTGAATCGGTACCGACGACGCCTCGCTCAACGCGACCACGTCATAGGCTAACGCCAGCGGCGGCGGCACCTGCTGTCGAGCATCCTGTACTACGCTGACCAGTGCTGCGATCGCCACCACGCAGACGGCACCCCTCCACACTGTGGCGACCTGGGAGCGACCCAACCCGGCGACGGGCACCAACACCAAAAGCGGCAACAGAGGCAGGTAAAATCGCGTGTGTGGCGGGACGAGCAGCAACACGGTCACCGCGTAACACGTGGCGGCCAGAGCCAGGAGCTGTGCCTCTCTGCGCTGGAGTGCGCTTCGCAGCCGCGGCAGGACGCACACTGCACCAATGAGGTAAAAAACCAAGAAGACGCTGCCTGCAAAGCTCCACTCTTGCAAATCTGCATGAATCGGTGTTCGTTGAGACCCGAATGACGCGAGCCGCTCAGCGACGGATTCTGGATACCAGAGATTGAGCCCAGCACCAAAGTAGCCCATCGACCCGACGTGCGCGACCACGCGTTCACCAACGTGCAAGACATCGACACTGCTCGCCAACACAGGCGACCCCGACGCTTCACTGAATTCCCCGTAGAACAACACGATGTGCTTGAAGTACGCGAACCAGTTTCCTCCATCTTGTTGAGCCTGTGCGACCACAACAGGCAGCAACCACAACAAGTTGAGGACGAAAAACCAGCCCACCGCGCGGACGAGCAACGGGATCGGCAAGCGCAAGTAACAAGCCGAAACGCAAAACATGGCGATAATAAACACACCGAATTGCGGCCGTACGCCGAGTGCGAGGACAGCAAACAGCACCGCCAACCAGACGTGCCGAGGTTGCCGGGTCCGGTCGTACCAGAGCACCTGCCACTGCACCGCGGCGACGGCCGATACGGCAAGCGTGTCAGACATAGGTTGGGTCGCACTGAGCCAGATAGCCGGTGTCAGCCCGAGCAACACCACAGCGGCTAGCGCCTGTCCGGGCGCAAGCACCAACAACAGCATACGGTGCCACACCGCAACAAACAGCATGGCGCCCGTTATCGACAACGCAATCAGCGCAGCAAGCGGTGACAGCCCGAGCCACACCAGGGCTTTGCCTGCAGCGATAAAAGCCGGTGCACCGGGGGGGTGCGGCTGGTGCCGCCCAAGATCGAAATCGCGCACCCCAAGCAGAAAATTCACGGCGTCGTAATCTGCAGGGGCGTGCCCCCGTGTCAGCGCGTACACCAATGCAAACGTGCAGGCCAGTAACCCGGTTGTCACGGCGTGACCGGGCGTGTTGCTAGACCATTCTAGAGCGCCGCCTGGAACTGGTCGCACCGCAAACACCTCACTTTGCTCCTGCAATCAACCCGTGTCGAATGCCCATTATCAAGGAATATCACCGGCCGTAATGCGCAAGTCACGCGATTTCTACTTTAAATGCCCAAATGGATTAGATTTGATTGAGGGCTCACAAATAGAGAGATTTCAACTCTGTGTGCTGATGGGCTACACAGTCCGTGCATAGTGTTGTAAATCACTGTCGCCGACGATCATGTGATACTGCTCTTCCTCGACAAGCTTCATATCGCAGTACGCGTCTACAAACGCGTTTCCAAGCCGGTCTCCCAGCACGGGGCCCTTCTTCAGCGACTGCAAACCCTCACGCCAGCGCAGTGGGAGGTCGGTGCCGGGTTGGGCTGCTGCCCCCTCTTCGACCGGCGGCATAGGTTCTAACTCTTGTTCCAACCCGTGCAACATGCCGGCCAGGACCGCAGCGACCACCAGGTACGGGTTGGCATCGGCGCCGGCGACACGGTGTTCGACGCGCAGGTTGGCCGGCGAGGACATCGGGATGCGCAGCGCGACCTGGCGGTGGTTGAGCCCCCAGTTGGCGGTGGTCGGTGCGTAGAAGTCCGCGCTGTAGCGGCGCCAGGAGTTCGCATTCGGGGCCAGCAACGCCATCGACTCGGGCAAGGTGTCGAGCAGACCGCGCACGGCATGGCGCAGGCAGGGACCCGGTGCGGTTGCCGTGCCGTCGAACAGCGGGCTGCCATCGTCGCGGTGCAGGCTCACGTGCACGTGCAGGCCGTTGCCCGAATCGTCTGCCCGGGGTTTGGCCATGAAGGTGCCGAGCATCCCGTAGTCGTCGGTGACCGCCTTCACCGCGCGGCGCAGCAACACAGCGTGGTCGCAGGCCAGCATCGGGTCAGGCTGGTGCTTGAGATTGATCTCGAACTGCCCGCTGCCGTATTCCGACAACACACTCGTTGCCGGGATGTGCGCGCGCGCGCAGGCGCCCTGGATGGCTTCCACCAACGTTCGATGGTCGTCGAGTTGCGTGAGGTTGTAGGTTTGCGGACCGGTGAACGGCAGTGCCGTGCGGTCCGCTTGCGCCGGTCGAAGTGCGTCCTCCACTGCACGCTCGAACACGTGGAATTCCAGCTCGATCGCCACTGTCGCAACCCACCCCTGCGCTGCGAGTGCGTCGATCTGATGCTGCAACACGGCTCTGGGGCACGCGAACCACGCTGTGCCATCGAGTTCCACGGGGTAGACGAGGATCTGTGCGTCGGTCGTATGGCGCACGGCGTCGGGACTCAGGCTCGACAACACGGGCAACACCGGCCGGTCCGGATCGCCGTCAAGTACACCCCAGGGCAAGCTGTCCGCGGCCCGGCCGAGCGTGTCGAGCAGGGTCGAGCCCCGCGGGAAACACAGCTCCTCCGTGCCAAGCTTGTGCAAACCTGCGATCGGCATGCGCTTGCCTCGCAAAATACCGTTCAGATCGACCAGCAGCGTGTCGACGGATTGGATGGACGGGTGCGCGTCGCGGAAGGCCCGCAACGTGGGCTCGAGGTCGGTGGGCATGCGGCGTGGACAGGTGCTGAGGGTGTGTGGTCCCAAGAGCCTACACCACTGCGCAGGCTTCGCCCTGGCCCTGGCCGGTCAACTGCGCCAGCGCAGCCAGACGGCCGGTGGCAGCACCAGCAGCAGGGCGATGTCGATCGGCGACAGGCTGCCGCCGCCGCCGGCGCTCGGCGCCGATGCCACCGGCCCGGTGTTGCTGTACTCGCTGCCAGCCGAGCGCTTGAGCAGTGCCGCGTTGTTGTGCAACAACGCATCCTCGACCACGGTCGGCTGAACGTTCAAACCCACGCGGCGATCACTCGCGGGATCGCCCACGTATTGCAGCGCGAAATCCAGTCGACGTGTGTCGCCGGCCGCAAGGCTCGCGAGGTCACACACCACGTCGCCGTTGGTGGATTGCGTGCACCCCTCGGGCAGCGCGGCAACCGTGGTGTCAGGCACCGACACACTCAGGGCCGCGCTGGCTGGCCGAGTCGGGTCGTTGTTGCTGACCCAGGCCGTCAGGCGCGAATCGCTCGCATGACCAATGGTGGCTTGCAGATCCACAGCGGGCGCGTGGCAGCTGCCCTGGAGGCTGTGGTTGATCGACACCTTCGAGCAGGAGGAAAACTCCTGTTGGGTGTCGGAACTGAAATACGGCGACATGATCTTCGACGCGTCGCTCGCGCACTGCGTGTCGGTATCGTGTTCCGCACCGAGGTTGTGCGCCATCTCGTGTGCCGCGAGCAGGAAATTCTGCCGGTAAGGCGTCGCCGCGCTCACGTCGTAGCCGTCGCTGCGGCAGGCCACGTCGATGAAGGCCAGACCGACCTGGTTGTCGTTGCTGCGGTTGCCCGAGAGCAGGTAAACCAGGCTCGACTCCGATGCGATCGCCCGGCTGGTGAGTCGGAACGCACGAAAGTTGTTCAGGATGTCGTCCATGCTCGCGTTGCCGATCCGCATCGGATCCCGATCGCGGTCAGTGACGAGCACCACCGACTCCGCCTGCAATGCCAGCCCGAGCTCGTCACGGTAGATGCCATCGGCAATCGACGTCACGGTCATCGCTTCGAACAGTCCGCTGTTGTTGGTGTAGTCGTTGTACTGGCTGTCGATCACCACTGACATCCGCACCACGCGGTTGACGTACTTGGACACCCCGAGATCGGACGCGGGCGCCCGGCGCGGGTTGGCGTCCGGCGTGGCGTGTGGCGCTTCGACGGGCTGGGCGCCTCCGGTGTGCGTTGCGATCTTGTCGCTGTCGGCGAGCCGTGTGTTGTAGTCGACGAGGGTACCGGTCGCGGTGTCGGTTTTCAGGTCGTAGCGAGCGTCACCGTCACGGATGAGCCCCTGCACGTCACTGCCGTTGAACACCACGCGCGCCCAGGAATGCGGCCGCCCCTCGATCACCCCGTCAAAGGCCCGCAGGTTGCCCAGGTCGATCGGCCGGTCGAACTCATCGACGAACCGAGTCGAGCGGAACACCCGGCTCGGATTGAGCAGCAGCGGCACGTCGCGGCCGGCCACCCGCAACACCACCCGGCGTTCGTAGTGACCGGTGTCGAGGTAGCCCTGCTCGACGATCCGCGTTGCCTCGAGTGCGTGTTGGTCGAGGTTCGCCAAGCGGCTGGCGGCACGGTCGAACCACAGGCGGGATTGCAACGACGTGCGTGGCAGCACGAGGTTGAGGCGGTCGATGGCAATCAAGGCATGGCGGTCGCGCAACTGTTGGAACATCAGCCTGGCGGCGTCCGTGTCGCCGGCCTGCTCGAGCGCGATGGCTTCGACGTACATCGAGGCGTCGAGGTAGCTGCTGTCCGGGTGCGCACGGCGGAGCTCGACCATGTGCTGCCGAGCGGCGGCGTAGTCGAAGCGGTCCATCAACAAGATGTAGCCGCTGAGGTAGAGCGCATCGTCGGCGAGGTGGCTGTCCGGGAACGCGGCACGCAACTGGGCGAGTGCGAGCAACGCGTCCCCGGTGTCGCTCTGGTAGCGCGCATCGAGTGCATCGAGATAGAGCTGCACGGAGGCGTCGGCGCCAAGGTCGATCGCTTCGCGCAGCACCGGCATCTTCACGCGCGCCTGCAGCACGTCGTCACCCGCCTGCGTGGTCTTCAGGAAGGCGTCGTAGCGTGCAAGCGCGCCCTCGAAGTCACCGAGCGCCTCGAGTGCCCTCGCCTGTTGGTAGAGCGAGACGTCGGCGTGCACGACCCCGCTCCAGGAGACCAGACACACAAGCAACGCAAGGCAGGCACGGCGCGCGGCGAGCATCATCCCCTAGCCCTGCGTGCTGTCGTCAGGCGCACCGGCTGCGGGCGTACCGGCTGCGGGTGTGCCGACTGCGGGCGTATCAGTCTGAAACGCCGCCAGCGCCTGCTCGAGCTCGCCCAGACGCGCGCTGGCGTCGTCCGACAAGGGCGTCTCGCGCAGCGCGTCGACCCGGTGCCCGACCGCCTGCACACGGCCGTGGATGCCCTCCACGGCGTCCGTCAAGGCGTCGAACAGGTCACCGAATTTCTCGTCGTTGCCACGCCGCAGTTTAGCCGTGAGGTCGCCCTGCCCGACCTGGCGCAACACCCGCTTGATCGCCAGCAGTGGCTCACCCAGCCGCCGCACGATGTAGACGCCGATGGCCGCTGTCATCGCGAGGTTCACCGCGAGCATGATCACGAGCCAGCGGCCGAGCGTCTCGGCCATGCCGGGCAGTTGGCTGTCGAGTTGGCCCATGTCCTCGGAGGCGAACAAGAGCGGAGACACGCCCGCCACCAAGCCGCCGATCAGGGCGTGGTAGAAGACGCCCAGCAGCGCCGTGGTGAACAGCGCGTAGGCCAACGCCACCACCAACACGCGCCGGATTTCCTGCGCGCGGAAGGTCTTGTCGGTGAACAGGGCCTTGACGAAAAACGCGTCTTTCGATCGGTTTTGGGCCATCGTCTACTGCACGGCGAGGGGTTGCACTCTGAATCGGCGGCGGCCGACGCTTCTTGACGGGCATTGCAGCGACGCAATGCCCGCTCGGCGTGTGGCCGGCGTCAGACGTGGGGTGCGAATTCGAGCGCCCAGGCGCCCAGGACGCACAGGCCTGCGAGCAACAACCAGAAGGAAGCAACAGCGGAATCGGTCACGACGGCATGCCTTTGGCGAAACGGATACCTGTCGTAGCGTCCGTCCCGCTCCAGTCTTGACCGCGCGACGCCGGCGACGGAGTCACATGGGCGCGTCGAACAGCGAGGCCAGTTCCTGGGTCATGACATCCGCCAGCTCGTCGACATTGACGATGGTCACGGCGCGTTGGTAGTACTGCGTCACATCGTGGCCGATGCCGATCGCCACCAACTCGATCGGTGACTGCTGCTCGATCCGGCCGATGACTTCGCGCAGGTGCTGATCGAGGTATTTGCCCGCGTTGACCGAGAGCGTGCTGTCGTCAATCGGTGCACCGTCCGAGATCATCATGAGAATCCGCCGGCGTTCGGGCCGGGCCAGAAGCCGGTTGTGCGCCCAGGTCAGCGCCTCGCCGTCGATGTTCTCCTTGAGCAGCCCCTTTTGCAGCATCAGGCCGAGGTTGCGGCGCGAGCGCCGCCACGGCGCGTCGGCCGTCTTGTAGATGATGTGTCGCAGGTCGTTCAGGCGACCGGGGTTGCGCGGCGAGCCGTCTTTCTGCCAGCGTTCGCGGCTCTGCCCGCCCTTCCAGGCGCGGGTGGTGAACCCGAGCACCTCGGTGCGCACGCCGCAACGCTCCAGGGTGCGCGCGAGGATGTCCGCGCACGAGGCTGCCATCGCGATCGGCCGACCGCGCATCGACCCGGAGTTGTCGAGCAGCAGTGTAACGACCGTGTCGCGGTACGGCACCACGTGCGCCTGTTTGAACGCAAGCGGCCGTTCCGGCCGCGTGATCACCCGAGTGAGCCGCGCCGTGTTGAGCACGCCCTCCTCGAGGTCGACCTGCCAGGCGTGTTCCTGCTGCGCCAGCAAACGCCGCTGCAGCCGGTTTGCCACGCGGCCGATTGCCACTTGTTGGTCTCCGATCAGCCGGTCGAGTTGCGAACGCAGCTCGTCCAGTTCATAGCCAAGCGCGAGCTTTTCCGCAGCAATGACCTCGTCGAACTCGGTGGCGTAGACGCTGTAAGCGTCCGGTTTGCGCGCCTTGCCGGCTTTTTCGGGTGCGTTTATCGCTTCGCCGTCCGCGTCTTCGTCGCCGGGGTCCGCCAACTCGTCCGAGCTGTCGGCATCCGCGTCGCTCTCGGCGTCGTCGGTATCGCCGCCGCTGTCGTCGTCAGGTGCGTCGTCGGCACCGTCCTGCGGCCCGTCCTCACTCGCGTCCTCGTCAGGTGGCGGTTCGGCCGAAGCCGACCCGGTCGCTTCGGCTTCCCCGTCCCCGAGGTTCAATCCGGCGAGCATGTCGGACACCACGGCGGCGAACCGGGCCTGGTCGTCGAGGCACTGACCCAGGCGGTTGTAGTCGAGGTCGATGTGCTGATCCAGCCAGCTGCGGTACTTCGATATGACGGTGTCGGCCGTGTCCGGTGTCGGCCGGCCGGTGAGCTGCTCGCGCGTGTGCAGGGCCAGCGCCTCGGCCAGCGGGGAGTATTCGCTGTCGGGGTTGTCGAGCAGGTAGCGAAACCGATCTGACAGCGCGGCGTCGAGGTTGTCACCCACACCGGCAAACTCGCGGCAGCCCCGCGCCTCGAGGCGCACCGCCTCCAGGCGATCGAACACCGCCCGCGCAGCGCCGCTCGCGGGCGCCAGCTGGCGGTGCTGAACAGCGTCGTGGTAGCGACGCTCGAGTGCCAGCGCGTCGGCCTGACCGCGCCACAGCGTGCGTTGTTCGCTGCTCATGTCGGCGCCAGCCGACGGCAGCGTGACCGTGTCGCCATCGATGGACGGCGTGTTGTTGCCGAACTGCACCGAAAGGCACTCGGCGTCGGCGAGCGCGCGAACGCAACCGGCCTGCGCCTGCTGGGCCGCCTCGCGCGGCCCGATGGCCTGTGCGCGTCGCCGGTTGTGGCCGCGGGCTCTCGGTGGGACCGCCATCCGCCTAGCCGATGTTCAGCTCGACACCGAACGCGCGCTGGTAGAGCTCGGCAACCAGCGGCCGCTCGAGCGGGTCGCACTTGTTGAGAAAGGTGAAGCGGAACGCCTCTGCCACGTCCTGGAAGATCGCGAGGTTCTCGGTCCAGGTGATGACCGTGCGGGGCGACATGACGGTCGAGAGGTCGCCAGCCCGGAACGCACCGCGCGAGAGGTCTGCGAGGCGCACCATGCGGTCGACGGTCGCCTGGCCCTCGTCGTCGCGCAAGGCCTGGGCCTTCGCCAGCACGATGCCGCATTCCTGGTCGTGCGGCAGGTAGTTCAGGGTGGTTGCGATCGACCAACGGTCGAGTTGCGCCTGGTTGAGCGGCTGCGTGCCGTGGTAGAGGCCGGTCGCGTCGCCGAGGCCGACGGTGTTGGCGGTGGCAAACAATCGGAACCCCGGGTGCGGGTGCAGCACACGGCTCTGGTCGAGCAGGGTCAGTCGACCCGCGGTCTCAAGGACCCGTTGAATCACGAACATGACGTCGGGTCGGCCGGCGTCGTACTCGTCGAACACCAGCGCCACGTTGTTCTGGATGGCCCAGGGCAGGATACCGTCCTGGAATTCCGTGACCTGGACGCCGTCGCGCAGGACGATGGCATCCTTGCCGATCAGGTCCAGTCGGCTGACGTGGCTGTCGAGGTTGATCCGCAAACAGGGCCAATTCAGCCGCGCTGCGACCTGCTCGATGTGCGTCGACTTGCCCGTACCATGCAAGCCCGACACCAGCACCCGGCGGTTGTGCGAGAACCCCGCGAGAATCGCGCGCGTCGTGGTGGGGTCAAACAGGTAGTCCGGGTCGACTTCGGGCACGTGTTCGCCTGCCGCGCTGTACGCCGGTACCGAGACGCTGCTCTCGAAGCCGAAGACGTCCTGAACCGCCACCGTGGTGTCGGGCAAACCGGAGGTCGACTGCGTTTGATTGATCATGTTCTCTTCACTGTCTGTGTTGGGAGGCGGGCGCACGTAACCGGCCATGTTACCCGTGTTTTGCCTGCCACGCCGTGCTGTCCACTGGGTCCAGTGGACGCCTGCGGATGCCTGTCACGCCGTTGGTTCCGCTCGATATACTCACAAGCAAGCCAGAGTCCCACTGACACCATGACCCCCGAAGAATTCCGTGACGCCGGCCACCAGCTCATCGACTGGATAGCCGACTACCGCAACGCCGTTGCCGACGCGCCGGTCCGGGCGCAGGTCGCCCCCGGGGACGTGCGCGCGCGCTTTCCTGACGAGGCTCCGCTGGACCCAGCCCCCTTTGGAGATGTGCTGCAGCAGCTCGACTCGCGTGTGGTGCCGGGGCTGACCCAGATCCAGCACCCGATGCACTACGGCTGGTTCCCGTCCAACGCCACGCTGTCGTCGGTACTGGGCGACATCGCCACGAGCGGGATCGGCAGCCTCGGGATCTCGTGGGAGAGCTGCCCGGCGCTGACGGAAGTCGAGGAAGTGGTGTGCGAGTGGCTTCGGCAACTCACTGGCCTCAGCCCGGCGTGGCGCGGCGCGATCCACGACACCGCCTCGAGCGCGATGCTGGTCGCGGCCATGGTGGCACGCGAACGTGCCTCCGGATTCAGCAAGTTGCACGGGGGGCTCCAGGCGGTGGACACGCCGCTGGTCGTGTACACGACCGACCAGGCGCACTCGTCGGTCGCCAAAGCCGTGCAGATGGCCGGTTTCGGTGACCACAATCTCCGCTCTGTCGCCTGTGACCCGGTCACCCGCGCCATGCGTGCCGACGCCTTGGCGGACGCGATCGCCGAAGACACACAAGCGGGTCGGGTGCCAGCGCTGGTGGTGGCCTCCTGCGGTTCGACCGGCGTCACGGCGTTCGACCCGGTCGACGCGGTTGCCGATGTCACCGAAGCGCACGGTCTCTGGTTGCACGTCGACGCTGCCATGGCCGGCAGTGCACTGCTGTTGCCGGAGTGCCGGGCGCTGTTCCACGGCGTCGAACGGGCCGATTCGCTGAGCTGGAACCCGCACAAGTGGCTCGGCACCGTGCTCGACTGTTCGCTGTTGTATGTGCGTGACACCGACACCCTGGTCCGCGTGCTGTCGACCAACCCGAGCTACCTGCAGAGCCAGGCCGACGGCCAGGTGACCCAGTTTCGCGACTGGGGCATTCCACTGGGGCGGCGCTTTCGGGCACTGAAACTGTGGTTCCACCTGGCGCTCGACGGCGTTGCCGCCATCCAGGCGCGCCTGCGCCGCGACCTGGCCAACGCCGCGTGGTTGGCCGAGGCGGTGGACGCAGACCCCGACTGGGAGCTGGTCGCCCCGCTGACGCTGCAGACCGTGAGCGTGCGACACAACCCACCCGAGCTCGCGCTCAGCGACGCGGCGTTGGACGCTCACACGCTCGATTGGGTCGAACGCATCAACGCCTCTGGCGAGGCTTTCCTGTCGCCGGCCACGCTCGACGGGCGCTGGTTTGTGCGCGTGTCGGTCGGCGTCGAGAGCACCGAACGCGAGCACGTCGAGGCGCTCTGGGCGCTGCTCAGGCGCAGCGCCGCCGGCTGAGCTCAGCGGCCGCGGGCGACGCCGGCAAACCAGCGGGCAATCAGGTCGCTGTCGAGCGGCGCGCCGATGCCGTCGAGTGCCGCATCGACGCGCTCCGCGCCGATCAGTTCCCGGCGAAAGCGCAGCAGTTCGCTCACGTAGTCGGCCGTGAACTCGGGGTGGGCTTGCACCGACAGTGCCTGCGTGCCGTAGCCCAGCGCCGCCACCGGGCAGAAGTCGGAGTGCGCCAGCACGGTTGCACCGGGCGGCACGGTGACGACCTGGTCCTGGTGGAACGCCTGGATCGCGAGCGTGGCCGGGGTTTCACCCAACCACGCAGGCGCCGCGTCCAGCGTGTACCTGTGCACGCCGACGCCCCACCCGGCATCGGCCAGTTTGACCTCACCGCCGAGCGCCGCCGCCATGATCTGGTGGCCGAAACAGATGCCGAGCATCGGTCGGCCGCGCTCAAACGCCTGCCGCACAAACCCCTTGAGCGCCGCCACCCAGGGGTCGGGGTCGTAGGCGGCGAACTTGGAGCCGGTGATCAACCAGGCGTCACACACCTCGACCGAGGCCGGCAGTTCCCCGTCGAGCGCGGCGTACTGCGTGAAGACCAGTTCACGGTCGTGCGGGCCGAGCATCTGCACCATCATGTCCGGGTAACTGTCGTACGCCCCCTGAAGGTGTGGCGGGGGCCGACCGGTCTCGAGGATGCCGACGCGGAGGGGGTCGCTCATCAGGTTTCGGTGGCCACCAGGGCGCGGGCGAAAGTCTCGGCCTGTCCGGCGCGAAAGCCGGCGACGTTGATACGGCTGTCGCCGACCATGTAGACGCCGTGTTCGTCGCGCAGGCGGTTGACCTGCTCTGGCGGGATACCCAGGCGCGAAAACATGCCGGTGTGGCGCGCGATGAAATCAAAGCGCTCGCTGCCGGTGGCGTCGCGAAGCGCGGCCACGAGGCTCTGACGCGTGTCGATCATGCGGTCGCGCATGCCGTCGAGCTCGGCAACCCAGCGGGCGCGCAGGCTGTCATCGGTCAGGATGGTCTTGACCACGTTGGCACCGTGGTCCGGGGGCATCGAGTAGTTGCCACGCGCAACCGTTTGCGCGTTCTTCTGGGCGAGGTCGGCCAGCGTGTTGTTCTCGGCGATCAGCATGGCGGCGCCGACGCGTTCGCGGTAGAGGCCGAAATTCTTCGAACAGGACGACGCGATCAGCATCTCGGGCACCGCGTTCGCGAGCACGCGCACACCGGCCGCGTCGGCCTCGAGGCCCTCGCCGAACCCTTGGTAGGCGAAATCGACAAAGGGCAGGAAGCCCTGGGCGTTGGCGCGCTCGGCGATGACGGACCAGTGTTCGGCGCGCAGGCTGGCGCCGGTCGGGTTGTGGCAGCAGCCGTGCAGCAACACGATGTCACCCGCGCCGGCGTCGGACAGGCTCTCGAGCATGGCGTCGAAATCGACGTCGCGCGAGGCGGGGTCAAAGTAGCGGTACGCGGCGATCTGCAGGCCGCTCGCCTCGAACAGCGGGATGTGGTTGGGCCAACTCGGATCGCTGACGAACACGCGTGCGCCCGGTTTGGCCTGATTGATCAACTCCCCGAGCAGGCGCAAGGCACCCGAACCGCCCGGCGCCTGCAGGCAGCGCACACGCTCGGCGTCGACCGCGTCACCGAGGGTCATGCCGACCATCTGCTCGCAGAATTCGAGGTCGCCGGAAATGCCGACGTAGGCCTTGGTCTGCTGTGACTGAAACACACGCTGCTCCGCCTCTCGCACTGCGTCGAGCACCGGTGTGTCGCCGTTGGCATCGCGGTAGACACCGACACCGAGGTCGATTTTTTCCGCTCGCGGGTCGTTTCGGTAGGCCGCCATCAAGGCGAGGATCGCGTCCGCTTTCGGCGCGGGAAATTGCTCAAACACGTTGTGGCTCCGGTGGTTTTTCAGCGGCACCGGGCGCGGTGTCCGATGCAAGCCGCGAATTCTACCAAATCGGGGTCCGATTCACGCCCGTTTGCCCCGACAAGCGGGGTGTAACGGGCTATCATCTCCCTTTGGCGTCCGGACCGCCGGTGGCGCGATTTGTGCGCGTCACTGAGCCCCAACCGGCACGGTTCAACGCCCCGACGATGCCCGGCCATGCTCCGACTGGCCGGCAAGCAGCAGGCACACTATGGAAGCAATGAACAACTGGCTGGCCGAAATCGGCCGCCGCGTCCGATCACTCCGCGCCCAGCGCGGCGTGTCTCGCAAACACCTGTCCAACCATTCCGAGATATCCGAGCGCTACCTCGCCCAGGTCGAGAGCGGCCAGGCAAACCTGTCGTTCGCGATGCTCTACAAGATCTCCCGAGCGCTGGACGTGAACCTGCTGGACCTCATCGACCTCGACCGACACGGCCCGGAAGACGCCGAGCTGCACGCTCTGATCAACCGTATGGACGACGATCAGAAGCACAAGCTGCTCGCGCATGTGCAAACGGTGGTCGGCACCGCCCGCCGCGAAACCGCCAACCGCTTTGCCCTGCTCGGCATGCGCGGCGCAGGCAAGTCGACCATTGGCCGCGGTGCGGCCGAGTCGCTGGACATGCCCTTCATCCGCATCAGCGATCGCATTGTCGAACTCGCCGGGATGTCGCTGGCGGAGATCATGGACCTCGGCGGCCAGAACGCCTACCGCCGCTGGGAGGGCGCGGCGCTGACCGACATCGTCGAAGGCACGACCCGCTGCATCATCGAGACCGGCGGCAGCCTCGTCGCCGAAGCCCCGACCTACAACCTGTTGCGCGAACGCTGCACGCTGGTGTGGGTACAGGCTCAGCCCGAGCAGCACATGAACCGCGTCATGCAGCAGGGCGACATGCGCCCGTTTGATCGCCACCAGCAGTCGCTGGATGACCTCAAACTCATGTTGCAGGAACGCGAAACCTTCTACAGCCAGGCCGACCACCAGATCGACACCAGCACGATCACCGCCGAGACTGCGGTGGAACGGCTGTGCGCCATCATTGACGGCAAGTCCGGCTGACCACCGTGCTGTCGCCCACGCACCCGGTGCCGATCAACAGCGTCTCCCCGGCCGGACTGCGGCGGGCCTGACGTGGTCGCGCGAAACGGCCACACCGCTGTTTCCGCGACACCGCGGCCCGAGCCCGGGAAACTCGGCAAGACCATCAAGGCCTACCGCCTGATCGCGAGCACCCTCGACGACGAACGGGCACTGATCGGGCCGGTCTCGGCCGCCTGGCGCAACGCCGAAATCGAAACCGCCATCCCCGTGAGGGAGATCGCAGCAGCGACGCGGGACACCGTGCGCGGCCGCGAGATTCTCGCGAGCGTGTTCTACCCGGGGACGCCGCTGGACCCCTTCGACCGGCGCCTTGACCACATCGATCCAGCCCACCCCGGCTGGGAGCAGCTGATCAACACCAACCGGCTGCCGAAGCTCGAACCCAGTATCAATGCCGTGGTCCTCGCCGGCGTGATCATGCAGGGCGTTCGCCGGTTCGGCCGACAGGGGGGCGGCGATCGCCGCATCAGCGCCAACCTCGTGGTCGCCACCCTGATTCACCGCTGCCTGGACAAGCGCGACCGCCTGCTCACCCTCGACCGCGACCTCGCGCCGGTCGTCGACAACGCCTACATCGAGCGGGAATTCGGCCGTCAGGTGGCGGTACACGTGCGCAACATTCGCCAACACTACGCGGATTTTCTCGACGCCTGGAAGCTCGGCGAAACCTCGCATCTGTCGGTGTCGCCACGCTATGCCAACGTGATCGCGGCGGTGGTCGCAGCGCGCCTGCGCCTCTCTGCACGGGCCGCGGGCGAGGAGATCATCGCCACCCTCTGCGCCGACAAACGGCGTGAACTGCAGGAGGCCGGGATCGACACACGGGGCGCGTTCCCCGAGCGCACCCAGCTCGAGATCGACTACAACATGGCGCGCGCGGCCTTTGACCTGCCGGGCGTCGACCACCACGCGCTGCGCGAGCCGCTCGAACACACGCTGCTGCAGGCCGTGCACGACGTGCTGCGCGACGCGCGTAAGCGGCACCGGCTGGTTGGCCGACGCGGCCGTGCGGTGCACGAAGTCCACAACAACCTGCCGCTGATGGAGTACTTCGATGCCGCGGCGTGGCCCAACGACATCAACACGCTGCACCTTGCCGCACTCGAGGTGACGCGTCACCTCGACAAGTGCCGGCGCAAGTCGCGCGTGACCATGGTCTCGCACGCCTTCTGCCTCGCCGACGCGGCCTGGCGCGAGTTTGGTGAAAACCTGGACGTCAGCACCGCCGCGGCGGCCATGATGCACGACGTGGTCGAGGACGGCTCGAGCGCCGTGGCCGGGTACTACCACTCGCTGCGTTTGTTGCGCAAGCGCTTCGGCGCACCGATTGCCGCCATGGTCGGCGAAGTCACCGACGCGCGCAATGCAACCCAGGGCACGCTCAAGGCCCACCAGACGCTCGAATCACCCGGTCTGCGCACGGTGCGCGCAGCCTACGATGTCGGACGCTACACCACCATGCGCATCCGGCCGACGGACGCGCGCACGCCGTACACGGTGGCCGGCATCATCACCAAGTTGGTCGACACCATGACCACTTTCAACGAGAGCGTTCGCGACCCCGACAGCCTCGAGGGCTGGTGGCGCCACAGCGGCATCCGAATCTACTGGGCGGAGCGTGTACGCGGTCCGATCATCCGACCGTTGATCGAAAAACTCACCGGCGAAATCGTGCAACACCGGCACGAGCCCGGGTACCGCGATCAACTCGGCCTGCCGCAGAGCATGATGGAAGGAATGGTTGCGCTGGTGGACGAGACACTTGACGCCGCCGATCGGTACATGGCGCAGAACCTTGCGATTCTCGCGAGCGAGTACGGGCTCACACCCGAAGCGGAAAGCGAACTCATCGCCTGCTTCACCGACCCCGAACTCGGCCAGGATGCGCTGAAGGCCCGCGTGCTGGACACCTTGCTGGACGACAGCAAGCTCGGCGAGCGCGTCGCGCGCGGTGAGGTGCCGAGTTTTGGCCACGTGACCCTGTTCAGCCGCGACAGTTGCCCCGATCGCGGCCGCAACGAGAGCACCTTTCTAGGCTACCGCGACAGCTACCTGTTTCGCCGCGTGCTTCGGCATCGACTCGGTCTCGATGACCCGATCAACACTGCACGCCGGCAAGCCGAAGCCGACGAGGTCGTGGCGCACTACCACAAACGCTGCGGCCGCTGCAGCCTTGCGCCCCTGCCGCGCCTGATCGCGCGATGAGGCGGCCGCGTCAGTACACGCCGGCTGCGACACCGGCCGCCAACGTCATCGCCAGCGTTTCGACCTCGTCGCAAAACCCGTCCTGCCAGGCGCCGTGCAGCACCAGCGGCGCCTGCACCGGCCGCCAGCCAAGCCCCTGACAGATGCCGGTGATTGCGCGCACCGTGCCGGTGCCGTCGCGCCCGGCCCGCACGTAGACGGCGTACGGCAGGCCTTCGGTCTCGCCCTCGCAGGTGTAGTAGGTCCGCTCGAAAAAGTCCTTCAACAGACCGCTCATGTAGCCGAAGTTCTCGGTGGTACCGAGCAGGATGCCGCTTGCTGCGCGCACGTTGGTCGGACCGGCCTGGAGCGGTTCGAGACACTGCGCCCCAGGCCCCTCGACGTCGGGGTGCGTGAGGCCGCGCTGCGCCGCAGCCCAGAGCCGCGCGGTGTTCTCGGACGGTTTGTTCGCCACCATCAGGAGTGGGTTCACGGCCTTTCCCCCATGCGGTCGAGGACCTCGCGCCGGTGCTCATCGAATCGCCCCGCTTCGATCGCCTCGCGGATACCGCGCAACAGGGACTGAAAGAAATACAGGTTGTGCACTGTGTTCAGGCGACCGCCGAGCATCTCGTTGCAGCGTCCGAGGTGGTGCAGGTAGCTGCGACTGTAACGCGCGCACGTCGGGCAGCTGCAATTGGGGTCGATCGGTCCGGTGTCGAAGCGGTGCTTGGCGTTGCGCAGTTTGATCACACCGGTGCTGGTGTAGAGGAAACCGTTGCGGGCGTTGCGCGTCGGAATCACGCAATCGAACATGTCCACACCGCGCAGCACGCCGTCAAAGAAATCGACCGGTTTGCCCACCCCCATGAGGTAACGGGGTCGGTCACGGGGTAACAGCGGTCCGACGGCATCGAGCACGGCGTTACGCTCGTCCTTGGGCTCCCCGACCGCGAGACCGCCGATCGCGTAGCCGTCAAAGCCGATCGCCTGCAACTGGTCGACACTCTCGGCGCGCAAATCGGGGTACACCCCGCCCTGCACGATGCCGAACAGCGCGTTGGGGTTGTCATCGTGCGCAGCACGGCAGCGCGCGGCCCAGCGCATCGACAGCGCCATCGAACGGCCGGCCCGGTCGCGGTCGGCCGGGTACGGCGTGCACTCGTCGAACGCCATGACGATGTCCGACCCGAGATCCCGTTGGATGCGCATCGAGGTTTCCGGGTCGAGGAAGACCTTGTCACCGTTGACCGGGGAACGGAAGTGCACGCCGTCTTCGGTGATGTTGCGCAGTTTGGCGAGCGAGAAGACCTGAAAGCCACCGGAATCCGTGAGGATCGGCTTGTCCCATTGCATGAAATCGTGCAGGTCGCCGTGTGCCTTGATGACCTCGGTGCCGGGCCGCAACCAGAGGTGAAAGGTGTTGCCAAGCAGAATGTCCGCGCCGCTCGCCACCACGTCCTCGGGTGTCATGCCTTTCACTGTGCCGTAGGTGCCCACCGGCATGAACGCCGGCGTCTCGACCACACCGTGGCGCAGGTGCAGGCGCGCTCGGCGCGCGGCGCCGTCTTGCGACAAGAGCTCGAACCGCATGCGGGTGGGTGCACGGTGACCGGGGACCGACGAGTCTAGCACCTGCGCTTCTCTGGGCCCTGTGTCCGCCGTACCGGCCGACCCGCGGGTGAAAGGCCGCTCGCCAGACGCTACCATAGGCGCCGCTCAACCAGCCGCCTGCCCCGCCACCCGGACGCCCGCACCGTGACAGACGTCGACCAACCCATGCTCCAGGCCATCCGGGCATCGCGCGCGCGCTCGCGTGCGTGGCGGCTGCAAGGGGCGTGGCTCACGGTCGCGCTGGCGGTCGTCGCCCTCGCGTTCTACCTGACTTACCAGTTCGTCGAACCTGCACCGCCGCGGGCCATGACAATCACCACCGGCAGCGAGTCCGGTGCCTACTACCAGACTGCCCTCGCCTACCAGCGCGCCCTCGCACGCGAGGGCGTGACCCTGCACATCGAGACCTCGCCAGGGTCCATCGAAAACCTGCGGCGCCTGCGCGACCCGGACAGCGACGTCGACGTGGCGTTCGTGCAAGGCGGCACTGCCACCGAACGCGAGAGCGACACGCTGGTGGGCCTCGCCAGCGTGTATTTCGAGCCTGTGTGGCTGTTCACGCCCGACGCCCGGCCCGTCAATTTCCTGCACGCGTTGCACGGCACTCGGCTGGACATCGGCGCCGAGGGCAGTGGCACGCGCGCCGTCGCGTTGCAGTTGCTGGCCAAGAACGGCGTCGGACTCGACGACATCACGCCAGTGACCATCGATCAGCCGTTGGAGACGGCGCTCGCGGCCGGGCAACTCGACGGCGCGTTCCGCGTCGGGTCGGCCGAGGCGCCAGCGCTGCAATCCCTGTTGCGCAACCCGGCAGTGCGCACCACCCCGTTACGTCGGGCGCCCGCCTACGCGCGGCATTTTCCGTTTCTGGAAGCCCTGACCCTCTACGCCGGCAGCCTGTCGTTTGAGGGCAACCTGCCGCGCGAAAACATCCCGCTGGTGGCCCCGGCTGCCACGTTGGTCGCACGCGACAGCCTGCACCCGGCTCTGATTCAACTGCTGATGCACGTGGTGGTTTCCGAGCACGGTCAGGGCAGCCTGCTCGCGGACAGCGACACCTTCCCGTCGACGCGGTGGCTGGATTTTCCGGTGCAGCCCGACGCCGAGCGGTACTTGCAAAACGGACCGCCGTTTCTGCAGCGCTACTTGCCGTTCTGGGTTGCAAACCTGCTCGACCGTATGAAGATCATGCTCGTGCCGTTGATTGCGCTGATGATTCCGATGAGTCGCTTGTTGCCGCCGACCTACCGCTGGCGGATGCGGCGCCGGATATACCAATGGTACGACGAGGTGCAACTGATCGACACCGCGGCAGAGGACCCGGCTCGCCCCTGGTCATTCGCCCAGTGTCACCAGGCGATCGACGAGATCGAAAACGAAATCCGACGGGTCGACGTGCCGCTTTCGTTCTACCACGAGCTCTACACCCTGCGGCAGCACATCGACCTGCTGCGCAACCAGCTTCGGGCCCGCGCGCACAGTGCACCGGTGACCCGCCCGTCTGATTAGCGCTGCTGTCCGCTCAGCGGAATCTTGAGGTACGCGGTGCCGTTTTCTTCAGCCTCCGGCATGTGGCCAGCACGCATGTTGACCTGCACCGAGGGGTAGAGCAGCCGCGGTGCCGAGTTGCCCTCGTCGCGCTTGTTGCGCATGGCGACAAACTCGTCGCGACTGGTCTGCGCATTGAGCTGGTAGTTCTTCTCGCGCTGCTCACCGACCGTGGTCTGGTAGCAGAAAGTGTCCCGTGTGCCGCCGTCCGGCAGGTAGTCGTGGCACATGAACATGCGCGTCTCGGGTGGCAAGGCGAAGAGTTTTTGCACCGAGTCGTACAGCGTCTCGGCACTGCCACCCGGAAAATCGCAACGCGCGGTGCCAAAGTCCGGCATGAACAGGGTGTCGCCGACAAACACCGCATCACCGATGACGTAGCTCATGCACGCGGGCGTGTGGCCCGGTGTGTGGATCGCACGGCACTGCAACTCACCGATCGTGAACGTGTCGCCGTCTTCGAACAGCTGATCGAATTGCCGGCCATCGCGCGGAAAATCCGGCCCGGCGTTGAACACCTTGCCGAAGATCTCCTGCACCGAGATGATCTCGCTGCCGATGCCCATGCGCCCGCCGATCTCGCGCCGCAGGTAGGGCGCGGCTGAGAGGTGGTCAGCATGCACGTGGGATTCGAGCACCCAATCGACCGTGAGTCCCCGCTCGGCGACACGTGCAATCACGCGGTCGGCAGAGTCGTAGCGCACCCGCCCGTCTGGCTGGTCGAAGTCGGCGACCGAGTCGATCACGGCACAGCGCTGGGTTTGCGGGCACGCAACGATGTACGTGAAGGTGTTGGTGTCAGTGTCGAAGAACGACTCGACATCGGGCTTGATCATGACCTAGACCTCATTCAACCAGGGTTGGCGCATCACACGAGGCGCCGCGCCACGCCGATACCCATCAGCATACACAGAAAAAACACCCACGCGCCGGGCGACGCGAGCGGGACGGCGACCAGCGCCGGCCCTGGGCAGAAGCCACCAAGCCCCCAGCCGATCCCGAAGAGCGCAGCGCCACCGAGCAGCCGGCGATCGATCGCCGAGGCGGTCGGCCACTGAAACGCAGCCGAGAACAGCGGTGCCTCGCGGCGGCGCAACAGACGGTAGCCCGGCAGCACCACGGCAATCGCGCCGCCCATCACGAACAGCAGGCTCGGGTCCCACGGGCCCGCGATGTCGAGAAAGTTGAGCACCTTGGCGGGGTTGGCCATACCCGAGAGCAGCAGCCCGAAGCCGAACACCAGCCCGGCGAATGCAGCGGCGACTGCCGTCACTGGGCAGGCCCCAGACCGTGGCGCACGACGTATACGGTGAGGCCGGCAAAGAGCATGAACACCGCAGTGGCGACCGCCGACCGAACCGACAGGCGTGACAGACCACAGACACCGTGGCCGCTCGTGCAGCCGTTGCCGATCGTGGTGCCAACACCGACCAACAGGCCGGCGACGCCCAGCACCGGCCCGGCGCCCGAAACGGTGTGCTCCACGGGCTGATTCAGCAGCACCAGCAGCAACGGGGCCGCCAGCATACCGAGCACGAAACCGACGCTGATGCCACGCGCCTCGCCGGTTGCGGCACCGGGCGGCATCAGGCGGCCCAGCAGACCGCTGACGCCCGCAATGCGGCCCAGCGCGGCCATCATCCACAACGCCGCAAGGCCGATCAGGACGCCGCCGGCCAGCGACGCTGTCGGGGTGAATTCCGTCATGTGGACACCGCTGCGTACATATTATTTTTTATGAATATATCCTGTCAGGCCCGGCTTGGCCAGATCAGACAGGCATCCCCGTAGCTGAAGAATCGGTACTCGCCCGCGACCGCGTGCGCGTAGGCGGCGCGGACCGTATCGAGGCCCGTGAAGGCGCTGATCAGCATCAGCAGAGTCGACCCCGGCAGGTGAAAGTTGGTAATCAGACCGTCGATCACGTGGAACGGTTCGCCCGGCGTGAGGAACAGGTGGCTGTCGCCGTGGTAGCGCGCGAGTGTCCCGGCGTTGGCGCGGGCGGCGGTCTCCAGCGCCCGAACGGTGGTGGTGCCGACGGCAATCACGCGCCCTCCCCGCGCGCGACACGCCTCGACCGCGGCGACGACCGTGTTGTCGACGCTCAGCCATTCGGGGTGCATACGGTGCTCGGCGATGTGCTCGACGCGCACCGGCTGAAAGGTGCCGGCACCGACGTGCAGGGTGATCTCCGCGCGCGACACACCACGCGCATCGAGTGCGCTCAGCAGTGCATCGTCAAAATGCAATCCGGCGGTCGGCGCTGCGACCGCGCCAGGCTGCGAGGCGAAGACAGTCTGGTAGCGCGCGGCGTCGACGCGGTCAGGCGGTCGTGCGATGTAGGGTGGCAAGGGAATCTCACCGTGCGCATCGAGCCAGGCGAACACATCCGGGGCATCGACCGACAACCGAAAGAACGCGCCCTCGCGGTCCTCCACGGTGGCCTCGACCGCCCCCTCGAGACGCAAGCGAGCGCCCGCCCGAACGGGCTTGCTCGCGCCGATCTGACAGAGCACCTGCGCCTCTGACGGCAGAATGCGTTCGACCAGCACTTCCACGCGTCCACCCGAGTCCGCCTTGTGTCCACGCACCCGCGCCTTGATGACCGCGGTGTTGTTGAACACCATCAGGTCGCCAGGTTGCAACAACGCCGGCAGATCGGTGATGTGCCGGTCGCTCGGCGCCACGCCCCCACCGAATGCCAGCAGGCGTGCGCCGCTCCGTTCGGCCGGTGGCGTTTGCGCGATCAAGTGGGCGGGCAAGTCGAACTGGAAGTCGGACAGCTTCATCCGCGCATGGTATCAGTTGGGGACAGCGACGCCGGTGCGCGCCTTTGACCGGCCCGTCAATCTCACCTATGCTCCCCCGCTTGCCGACGCTCAGATGCCGGGGTGGCGGAATTGGTAGACGCAGCGGATTCAAAATCCGCCGGCCGCAAGGCTGTGGGGGTTCAAGTCCCCCCCCCGGTACCACACAAACGAGCGTTCGTCCGCCGCGACCACGTCCGGCTTTAGGCCACTGACAACCGCGCCCGTCGAGCCCCACCGTCCCGCAGTGCCAGTCGGACCGCCCCCTTGGCCGACGCCGCTTCAGCTCACTGACACCGCTGCCGATACACGTGCCAGCGCAGAGCCGGTTTGCGAGTTGTAGCGCAGCGCCGATCGCGCCTCGAGTCCGCGGGGGTGTATTGGGCACCGTGCAGAGGGAGCTGCTACCACACCGTCGGATGGCCGATAACCAACAGGTGACGACAGCGACACTATGCTGGCAAGCACGTACAAGAAGAAGCAACTGGCTGTTCGAGCGGCTCTCGCCGCGGCCGGACTGTTGGCGCTGATCACCGTGTACGTGTCCGCCAGTTCCTTCTCGTCGATCAACGCCACGCAAACCCAGCTTGCAGCCGCCCAGGCGACGCTGCTGCAGCGCGCCGCGCTCACCGTTCAAGCCTTCCAGAGCTACCGCGAGGCGGTGCGCGGGTTTGGTCACGGGGACGCCGCGATAAAACGCGACGATCTGCGCGAGGCACTTGAGGCACTCGGGCTGCAACTGTCCTTGCTGACCTCAGGCGAGACCCAGAGCCTGCTGCGCACGGCCGAACGCACAGCGTCGGCTGCCGCGGGTTCGGACCACACGCGCCAACTCGTCGAGCTGCTGCACACGATCTACGAAACCAGCGCCTCGGTGATGCCCGAGGCCTTGCGAACCATCAATGGCCTGACAGTGGGCTCGGTGTCCCAGGCCACGCGCGCGATCGAACGCAGTGCGGCGCTCGACCGCCAAGTGAACACCTTTCAGGTGCTTCTGTTCAAGCGCAACCTGCACGTGCAAAACGTCTTCCCGATCGCAGCCGATCGCATGAGCACCCGCTTCTTCCTCGCGTGCTTCGTGTTGGTGTTGGGCCTGATTGCCGCCGGCGCGCTCTTCACCGTTTACGTCCAACAGAGCCGTCGCATGGCGAGGCTGCTGCGCCAGTCGAATGCGCGCCTGCTGCGCAAGGTCGAAGAGACCGAACACCTCGCCTCGACCCTGGGCCACCACGCCCGCCACGACGAGCTGACCGGCTTGTTGAACCGCACCGGCTTCAATGGCGTACTCGACGGTGTGCTGTCCGACGGCAAGGGCCGACACGGTCTCTGTTTCATCGACCTGGACCTGTTCAAGATCGTCAACGACACCAGCGGGCATGCTGCCGGTGACCACCTGCTGCAGCGCGTGGCCAGCGTGCTGAGCAGCCACCTGCCCAAGCGCGGCTACGCCATCCGGCTCGGCGGCGACGAGTTCCTGTTGTTTGCGCCGTTCACCACCGAGGTCAAATTCCGTGAGACGGTGCAAAGCTGTGTTGATGAGCTCAATCCGCTGCGGATCGAGTACGACGGCCAGCATTTCGAAGTGACCGCGAGTTTCGGCGCGACGTTCTTCAACGCCGAAGAGCACACGGTCGACACGGTCCTGTCGATTGTCGACACGGCCTGCTACGAGGCCAAGAACGCCGGCGGTGGCCGCGTCTACTTCCACTCCGGCAAAGAGGGCGTTGTCGAATCGCGGCAGAGCGAGATGCAGTGGGTCGCCAAGATCCGGGAGTCGCTCGAGAACCGGCGCATGCAGCTGCACTACCAGAACATCGTCGAGACCACGTCGATCGAGCCGAAAGTGCACTCGATGGAGATTCTCGTGCGGATGCTGGACGACGGCGGCAATGTGGTCAGCCCGGGTTCGTTCCTCGACATTGCCGAACGGTTCTCGCTGGCGACCCGCATCGACAAGTTCGTGATCAACGAGACCTTCGAGTGGCTGCGGGCCGGTAACCTCAACACCAGCCAGAACAGCCTGATCAACATCAACCTGTCCGGCCGCTCGATCGGTGACAACGAGGTCCTGCGGTACATCGAGGAGCTCTGTGGCAAGCTGAACACACCAAGCGATCGGGTGTGCTTCGAGATCACAGAGACCGCCGCAGTGGGCAAGAACGCACGGGATTTCCTCGTGCAATTGCACGAGCTCGGCTTCAAGCTCGCGCTGGACGACTTCGGCAGTGGGTTCTCGTCCTTCGGTTACCTCGAAAGCCTGCCTGTCGACTACATCAAGATCGACGGTATGTTCGTGCAGGACCTGGACACCAACACCACCCACCGCGAATTCATCACCGCCATCAACCGCGTTGGCAAGGCGATGGGCAAACTGACCGTCGCCGAGTTTGTCGAGAACCAGGCGTCGCTGGAGTTGCTCGAGCAGATTGGCGTCGACTTCGCTCAGGGCTACCACCTCCACAAACCGGTCGAGTTGGCCAAGCGACCGCTGGTGCTGAGCTTCGCCGAGTTCCAGGAAGCCGCCTGACGACACCGGAGCCATCCGCGTCACACCCACCGCAGTGTCCGGCATCCGCTCGAGGCCCGGCCCGACACGCGCGTGAGCTCTGCGTCGGTGCCACCGCCTCGCCGACCACACACCGCTACTCGGCCAGCAAAAAACTGTATATCCTTACAGTATGTTTCTCCATCCCAAACAGGTCGCCTGGCTCGGGCGCATCGGCGAGGTGCTGCCGCACATGCTGCACGGTGTGCGGCCAGGCGAGCACCAGGATCTCAGACTCGGCGACCGCCGACGCGCTGACGGTGTGCTGGTGGAAGTCTGGCTGGTGGTCAAGGCAAGCCCCCCGGTCGGATCGCCGATGTGTACCCACGGCGTGATCGTGGGGGACGCCGCAAACGACGACGGCCCCACCGACAGCTGAGCAGCCGCGCACCGCCGAGGCGACCAGCGGGTGCAGACACCAACCGGGTTGCCGTGCACGGCGCCGGTTATTTAAAACGGTGATTCAAAAATCACATCACATTAAAACCGATTTTTAATAACTAATTAATTTGGGTTATTGACAGTTCGTGTGTCTCGGGCTGGTTCGGAATATGCAGTTTCGTCGCTTCACCCTATTTTCCGCGCGACCACCGTCAAGGGACACGCTCGTGCTCGGACCGGCCACTGCAGGCGAGCTCGACCCGTTCTTGACGACCGCACTCAAGGACGACCCATGCAATCCACCTACCTTCTGCCGCCCGGTATCCACTCACCTGAGCAAACCACACGACCCCGCGACATGTTCGCGCCGGTTGCACGGCTCGCAGGCCTCGCACCGCAGTACATCGAACGGCTGAGCCAGATTCGCTCGCTCCACCTCGCCGAGAACACGCCACCGTCCGAGCTGGCGTTGTCAGCTGCAATCACCTGCATCGATCAGTCGTCGCTGAACGCCGCCGACATCGACCTGATCATCATGGGCAGCGTGTACAAGGACATGGCCGAGCCCGCGACCTCTGCTCGCGTCTCGAAGCAGTTCGCCGAGCACTACGATTTGCCTGTCGGGCCGGCGTTTTTCGATGTCCAGAACGCCTGCAACGGCGTGTTCTCCGCCATTCAGATTGCCGACGGGCTTGTGCGCACCGGGGCGTACAACCACGTGCTGATTGTCTCGGGAGAAACCGGCGACGCCGCCACCCGCGCCGCCACCGAGGCGATCACGGCCTTCGCCGAAACCGGCGACGACCCTCATGGCCTGGGGCCGGACATCAGCAACCACGTGCGTCATTACGCTGCGTGTTACACACTCGGCAGCATCGGTGCCGCCACCGTGGTCAGCGCGCAACCGACTGACCACAGTCTCGAACTGATGGGCATCAAGATGGCCGCAGACTCGAACAGTGCCGAGCTTTGCATATTGGCCTCGCAGGAGCACCCGCTCGTGGTCGATCCGCCAATGTTGCTCGAGGTGGCCGCGCCGTTCGCCATTGCGTCGTTCAAGGCATTCATGCGCGAGCGGAACAATTCCATTGAATCACTGGAACACCTTTTTGTTCACCAGCCGTCCAAATCCACGATTGCAGACTATTCCGCCGGTTTGGGCTACCCTATCGAGAAAATCGTAGAGACAGTGACCCGGTTCGGGAATGTCATTACGTGTAGTACTTTGCTAGGCTGGGACTGTGTTTCTCAGGGATTGAGGTCAGGGGATCTGGTGGGAGCCAACATCGTCGGTTCGGGTATCTCCTCAGGTTCGCTTTTACTACGGTGCGTTTGATATGACGGCCACGCTCAACCTCGCAGCCTTGTGCTGCATGGTTGCAACACTTTGCTTCTACATCACCCGATCGGCGGCGCGGTGGCGGGCTCGCTACCCGACCCTGATCGTGTTGGTGGCCTACACGGTCATCACTGCGACCCTGGTCCACATCGACACCCCGCTGGGCTCGGAGACCACGGTGCGGCTGTTCTACGCGGCGTCGTGTTTCTTCATGGCGGGCATGGTCTCGGTGTTTCTGGTCAACCCCCGGCTGATCGCCGTGCTGTTTCTCGGTGCCGGCGTTCTGGCCGGGCTGACGCTGGCCTCCGACCTCATCATCGACGGTGTGATCCACAACGGCGCCCGCCTGACCCGGTCACCGGGGCCGTTGTACAGCCTCTACCTGCTGGCCATGCTGTCCGGGGTGCTCGGGCAGATCGCCCTCGGGCTCTGGCGCTGGGGCCAGCACGATGAGCCACAGCGGTGCGTCGAGTGGCGCGCCTTCGCTGTCGCGGCCGTGCCGACACACGTCATGGTGATCGTGCTGGTCGTCATGATGGTGCAGGAGACCCCGAGCACCACGGCAGTCGACGTGTTACACCTCGCCGTGATCGCCTTCTGCGCCGTGCTGGTCTATGCGGCCTCGGGCGCGTTGTTGCCCGCCGTCACCTTGCCGCGCGACAACCTCCGCACGGCCCAGCAGATGAGCCTGGCCCACATCATGGCGATCGAGTCACTGCTCAAACGCACCGAGATTCCCACCCCGGTGGTGCTCGGCCTGTTGAAGAAGCTCTCGGACCAGGCGACCGCACCCTGGGTCGCTCACCGGCTCATGCGCGTGCGCGGCTCGGTCATCCGCTGCGTCGACCTCCGGAGTCTCGCCATTTGCCGACGCACACGGCGCGCTGCGGCTGAGGCCATAGACAGGGTGACTGCATCCGGGACGGTCACACCGCTCTACGTCGACCGCACCAGCGAGCCGCCCAAGCCCGTCTATTTCGTCTGACGCCGCAGCGCAGCGGGGCCGATCAGCCCGACACGGCGGCCGCAGCGCGGCACGCCGCCCTGGCCGTCTCGGTGACGGTGCCCCAGTCGCCGCTGGCCACCGCGGCAGCCGGTGTCAACCAGGACCCCCCCACCGCGCAGACGGCGGGCACGCGGAGGTAGTCGGCGAGGTTGTCGACGTTGACGCCACCGGTGGGACAAAAGCGCACATCGGGGTACACAGCCGACAGCGACTTGAGCTGCCCGGGTCCACCGCTGGTGCCGGCGGGAAAGAACTTCAGGTCGACAAAACCGGCCTCCCGCGCCAACTGGACTTCCGTGGCGGTGACGGCACCGGGCAACCAGGGCATGGCCGTGCGCTGACTCGCCGCCGCCAGCGTTGGCGTCAGGCAGGGGCTGACGGCGAATCGACCACCGGCATCCCGAACCGCATCGAATTGCGCGGGTGACGTCACGGTGCCTGCGCCGACCACCGCGTCCGGCAGCGCCTTGGCAATGTCCTCAATCGCCCCGAGCGCCTCGGGCGTGCGCAACGTCACCTCGAGCGCGTCGAGACCACCGGCGATCAGCGCCTCGGCCATCGGCACGGCCTGAGAGCGTGTCTCGATGACAATCACGGGAATGATCGGGCACGGCCCGAGCTGCTCAAACACCGACATGCGCGGTCTCCTCACTGTCGCACTCTGTTCGAATCACCGACGCACCCTGTTCGGCGCTGCTCACGGTGTCGCGGAAGACCGCGAGCATCTCGCGACCGAGCCCCGCCTCCGAGGCGGCCACGGTGCAGGGGTCGCGCTGGATCAGGATGTCGTCCGACACACACACGGACAGCGTGCCCGCATCGCAATCCACCCGCACAGTATCGCCGTCGTATACCCGCGCTATTGTGCCGCCTGCAGCGGCCTCGGGCGACACGTGCAGGGCCGCAGGCACGACGCCCGAGGCGCCGGATAACCGACCGTCCGTGACCAGCGCAACGCGGAAGCCCCTGTCCTGCAGAATCGTGAGCGGCGGCATGAGCTTGTGCAACTCCGGCATGCCATTCGCCCGAGGACCCTGGCCGCGCACCACAACAACAACGTCCCGGTCCAACTCACCGGCTGCGAACGCCTCGTGCACTGCCGCCTGCGAGTCGAAGACCCGCGCCGGAGCCTCAATCACGTGGCGTGCCGGGTCGACCGCAGACACCTTCACAACGGCGCGGCCCAGGTTTCCAGCCACCAGCCGCAGGCCCCCTTCAGCAGCAAACGGCGCGTCGGCTGACGCGATGATGTCTGGCGCCTGACCAGGCGCTGGTGAGGGTTTCAGGACCAGGCGACCGCCCTCGCTGAGCGGCTCCTGGGCGTAGTCTGCGATCGTGTCGCCGACGACGGTTTTGACATCCGGGTGCAACAACCCCCGTTGCAACAGCTCGTTGAGGATCGTGCCGACGCCGCCGGCGGCATGAAACTGGTTGATGTCGGCTTTGCCGTTCGGGTACACGCGGGCCAGCAGCGGCACGGCACGCGACAAGGCGTCAAAGTCATCCCAGTCGACCACCAGACCGGCTGCCCGTGCAATCGCCACCAGGTGAATGGTGTGGTTGGACGAGCCACCCGTCGCGAGCAAGCCGACAATCGCATTGACCAGGGCGCACTCGTCGACGATCTTGGAGATAGGGCGGTAGGTGCCGGCGGTCGCTGTCAGCGACACCAACCGGGTGGCCGCCTTCGCGCTGAGTGCGTCCCGGAGCCCACTGTCGTGCGGCACGAACGCCGCGCCCGGCACGTGCAGACCCATGAACTCCATGAGCAGCTGGTTGCTGTTGGCCGTGCCGTAGAAAGTGCACGTACCGGCGCTGTGGTACGCCGCAAGCTCCGAGGAAAGCAGTTCTTCGCGGGTCGCCTCACCGGCGTAGAAGCGTTGCCGTACCCGGCTTTTCTCGCTGTTGCTGATGCCACTGCCCATCGGGCCGGCCGGCACGAACACCGAAGGCAGGTGCCCGAAGCGCAAGGCCGCAATCAGCAGACCGGGCACGATCTTGTCGCACACGCCCAACCAAAGCGCCCCGTCGAAGGTGTTGTGCGACAGCCCCACCGCGCTGGAGAGTGCGATCACGTCGCGGCTGAACAGGCTCAGTTCCATGCCGGGTTGGCCCTGGGTGATGCCGTCGCACATCGCCGGCACGCCCGACGCCACCTGGGCGACCGCACCGGCCTCACGCGCAGCCTGCTTGAGGATCTCCGGGTAGCGCCCATAAGGCTGGTGGGCCGACAACATGTCGTTGTACGACGTGACAATGGCGAGGTTGGCCGGCTTGATTTCACGCAGCCTCAGCTTGTCGCTCGCTGGCGCCGCTGCAAGGCCGTGGGCGATGTTGGTGCACGACAGTGCCTGACGCGCTGGCCACGTTCGGGCCGCTTGCTCGGCGGCGGCGAGGTAGGCAGCCCGACTGGCGGCGCTGCGCTCACGGATGCGGTCGGTGACGTCTCGAAGTATCGGGTTCAGGGCACTCATGTCGACGAAAAAATGTAGCTTAGCTACATATTGTAACGATTATTCGGGTGGATCACCGCCCTATCACCCCAACTGGCCTTTTTATTGAAATATAATTTCAGGCTGGGCGCCGGCGACCCGCGTGTCCCGTTCCTCAGTGTTTCCGTCACGCGACGCAGGGAGTTCGCATGAGCACATCGGCCAACGCGCAGCAGTTTGACCTTGTCATTTTTGGCGGCACCGGCGACCTCGCCATGCGCAAGCTGGTGCCAGCGGTCTACAACATCTACAAGAACGGCGGTATGCCCGAGGGCAGCCGGTTGATCGCTGTTGCGCGCACCGCGCTGGACCTCGACGCCTTCCATGCCCTCCTGGCCTCCGATGCGCAGCCGCACGTGCACCCGGATCTGTTCGACGAAGACACCTGGGCGACCTTCCTCCAGCATGTCGAGTTCGTGCGCCTGGATCTCACCGACGCCGACAGCTACCGCGCGCTGGGCGCTCGGCTGGACGCAAAACCCGACAACACGCGGCTCTACTACCTCTCCACCGGCCCCGGGTTGTTCGGGCCGATCTGCCAACATCTGCACGGCAACGGGCTGATCCTGCCGAGCTCGCGCGTGGCGGTGGAGAAGCCACTCGGCCACGATCGCGCCTCGGCCAACGAGATAAACGACCTGATCGCCGACGCCTTCGAGGAGTCCCAGATCTTCCGGATCGACCACTACCTCGGCAAGGAACCGGTGCAGAACCTGATCGCGTTGCGCTTTGGCAACTCGCTGTTCGAACCACTCTGGCGACGCGGCCGCATCCGGGATGTGCAAATCACCGTGGCCGAAGAACTCGGCATCGGTCGACGCGGGGATTTCTACGACCGCACCGGCGCGCTGCGTGACATGGTGCAGAACCACCTGCTGCAGCTGCTCTGCATCATCGCCATGGAACCGCCGCTGTCGGTGGAAGGTGACAGCATCCGCGACGAGAAACTCAAGGTGCTGCGCTCGCTGCGCCCGATGACCGCTGAACGCGTGTTGCGCAACACCGTGCGAGGCCAGTACGTCGGTGCCCAACTCGGTGACCAGGCCCTGCCTGGCTACCTCGAGGAGAACGGCGTCGCGGCGGACAGCCAGACCGAGACCTTCGTCGCGCTGAAAACCACCATCGACAACTGGCGCTGGTCCGGCGTGCCGTTCTATCTCCGCACTGGCAAGCGCATGCAAACCAAGGTCAGTGAGATTGTCATCACCTTCGATGCGCTGCCGCACTCGATCTTCAGTGACCAGGTCTCGGCCAATTCCGTCAATCGACTTGTCATACAATTGCAGCCTGTGGAGAGCATCCGGCTGCACATCCTGTCAAAAAAACCGGGGGACGCTCTGCAACTCAAACCGGTGATGCTGGACCTCGACTTGTCTCAGACCTACAACGCCAACTACATCAACGCCTACCAGCGGTTGCTGGTCGACCTGATCGCCGGCAAGCAGGCGTTGTTCATGCGCCGTGACGAGCAGGACGCAGCGTGGGCGTGGATCGACCCGATCATCGACACGTGGCAGTCGCACGGCATCACACCCAAACCGTACCGAATCGGCAGCTGGGGCCCCGCTGCGTCGGGCGGCCTGCTCGGCCGCCGTGGGCTGAGTTGGCACGAGGAATCCCTTTGACCGAACCCGACCTGGTCGCCGACATCGGCGGTACGCACGCTCGCTTTGCCCTCGCCGAAGGGGCGAGCCTGCGCGACGTGGAGGTCATCACGCACCGCGATGTCGGGTCCTTCGACGACGCGTTGAAGCAGTACATTGCGACCCGGAAGGTCTCCCCACGGCGGGCCTGCCTGGCGTTGGCGACGCCGATCACCGGCGACACCGTCGCATTGACCAACAGCGACTGGACCCTGTCGCGCGACCGGTTGGTGAAGCACTTCGGCTTTGATTCAGTCGATCTGGTCAACGACTTCACGGCGCTTGCCAACGCCCTGCCGCACCTGACGTCAGCGGACCTCCGCCAGTTCGGTGGCGGTGACATCGACCCGCGCGGCCCGCGCGCGCTGCTCGGCGCCGGCACGGGTCTCGGGGTGTCAGGCTTGATCACCACGCCGTCCGGCGAGACAGTCGCCCTCGCAGGCGAGGGCGGCCACGTCAGCGTGCCCCAAGGGGACGCCGTCGATCAGCACGTGGTCTCACGCCTTGAGGGCGTGTTCGGGCGGGTGTCACTCGAGCGCATCCTCTCCGGCGATGGCCTTCGCAACGTCCACTGGGCACTGTCACACGACGAGGCCGAAACGCTCGACACGCAACCCCGGGCCGCTGACATCAGCTGGCGCGCTCAGCACGCCGATGACCCGCGCGCCGAGCAGACCCTGCGGGTGTTCACCCGCATGCTTGGCAGCTACGCCGGTGACCTCGCGTTGATTCTCGGCGCCACTGGCGGCGTCTACATCGGCGGCGGGATCGCCGCCGCGATCGTCGACGCGCTCGACCACTGGGGCCTCAGACAGGCCTTTGAAAACAAGGGCCGCATGGCACGCGTGGTGGCGCCCATTCCGCTCTTCGTGATCCAACACCCGCACCCGGGCCTGCTCGGCGCGGCGATGTCATTGCCACAGCGGTCGCGCGGCGCATGATCCTCCAACGGGTCGCCGAACACTTGCCGCACTTGAGCCGTGCCGAGCGTCAGGTGGCCGAGCACGTGTTGTCCGACCCCGAAGCCTGTCCCAACCTCACGATCGCCGAACTCGCCGCCGCCGCGCGGGTGAGTGAACCCACGGTGGTGCGTTTCTGTCGATCGATGCAGTGCGACGGCTACCTCGCCTTCAAGATGCGCGTTGCCCAGGACATTGCAACCCGGGTACCCGTCCGGGCAAAGGTGGTGCCGGGGGACTCATCGAGTGCGATCGCACACTCGGTGGTGCGCAGTGTCCACGCACGGCTGCACACCTTGTTGCAGGAGCTGCACGAGGCGGACCTCGACCGCGCCATGGGCCTGCTCGACGCGGCCAACCGCATCGAAGTGTACGGCATGGGGGGTTCCGGTAACGTCGCACGGGAGGCGCAACTGCGGCTGCTGCGCCTTGGCAAACCGGTGGTCTGTCACACCGACCCCCACGTTCACGCAGCCGCGGCGGCGTTGCTGACGCCCGACACCACGGTGCTCGCCATTTCGAACAGTGGCCGCAACCGAGACCTGATTGCCACGGTTGAGCTGGCGCGCGGCTGCGGCGCGCGCGTCGTCGCGATCACCCCGGCAGACACACCACTCGCCGCGCTCGCGTGCGCGCTGTGCAACGTGTCACCGAGCGACGGCAAGGAGCTGCTGATGCCGGTGTCGTCGCGCGTGGCCCAACTCGCGGTGGTCGACACGCTCGCAGTCGGCCTCGCGATGCGCGACACCTCGCAGCGCACCCAGCTCGGCCGCGCGAACGCCGCTCTGGACGACAAATACCTTCAATGAGTGACGTCGTCGCCGCGCAGTTGGGCGGCGACCGCATCGGCGGCGCCGACATCGGCCTGGAGCAGGCGCGGCAACGATACGGCGTTCTGTGACTGCACGAAAAGCAGTACGGCAATCGCAACGCCCGCGGCGGCCAGGTTCAGGTGCATGAACCGAGTAAAGCGGCGTTCCTGAATGAATTGCTTGGACCCGTTGTGTCGGCTGACCGCGCCACCGCGCTCCACCAGCATCACTTTGCGCGACACGGATATCGTTGCAAAACACACACACCCGATCAACACGATTGCCAGATCAATCATCGTCAACGCCTCGAACCAGACCCACAGTATCTAGACCAGCGCTATCGTTCTGGCAAGGTGAAATGGCATTCTGGCGCACCGTGTCAAATTTGACACACACGGCCGCCTCTGGCTACTGACTGTGTGCGTAAGAACAAAAAAAAGGCGACCCGCTGGCCGCCCTGGAATCGTGACGCTTCGCGCTCAGGACGCGGTGTCGAGCACAGCCCATTCGTCGATCACGGCATCCATGTCGTTGTTCTTGGCGCTCATGGCGCCGGCGAACTGGCTGCGAAACGACAACCCCATGTTGACCCCGTCGAAGGTCAGGTTGCGCACCTTCCAGTTACCGTCCGACGCGCCCATGGCAAAAACGATGTTGACGGTGTTGCCGTCGGGTCGACGCGCCTGGACTAACACGCTCTGTTTCTTGACCCCGTCACCCTTGCCCGTCTCGACCGAAATCGACACGTCGCCGTAGCTCGTCAGGGCCTGTGACAGGGTGTCAACCAGGCTGTCGCGGAACACGCTGGCAAAGCGCGTGCGCTGTGCCTCACTGGCGGCCGCGTAGTGGGTTTTTCCCATGACACCACGCGAAATACGGGCGAAATCGACCACCGGGTCGAGTACCGCGCCAACCTCCTCGGCCAACGACGCGGGCGCGTCGCTGTGGGCTTGCACCGATGCGATCAGTTGCTGTGCGGTGCGCTCGACCAGCGCCGTTGCGTCGTTGGCGAACGCGGGAGCAACCAGCACTGCGCTGAGCACCCACGCCTTGATGGCGTTTGCAAAAGTCATCTTGTCTCCCCCGTGTGACACGGTTCCCATACCCCGTGGCGCTGTCCGTCGGTCTACCGCGTCAGCGCACGAAACGAACCAACAAGCTTGGCAAAACCAGCAGGTTGGCGAGCGTGGCGAGCGCCATCGCCAAGGCTGTCAGGAGCCCGAAATAGATCGTTGGGACGAAGCTCGAGAAAGCAAGCACCGAAAAGCCGGCGATGATCGTGAACGACGCGAAGTACAGCGCCCGCCCGATGCTGTCGTGACTTCGATGCACAGCGGCTCTGACGTCGCCATCGACCGCGAGTTCACTGCGGAACCGGTGCAGGTAGTGGATCGCATTGTCGACGCCAATGCCGACGCTGATCGCGGCAATCGTGATGGTCATCATGTCGAGCGGAATGCCGGCCAGGCCCATTACGCCCAGCACCACCGCCGCGGCGAGCACGTTGGGCACCAGGCCGAGCACGGCGAGCCGCAGCGACCACAGCAGGAGCGCGAACATGCAGAACGTCAGCCCGACCACGTAGCCGATGGTCGACGTCTGCGACTCGAACAGTTGCTTGAGCATGTTGTTGAACAACACCATGAAGCCGCTGGTGCGCACCTCGTCGACATCGAAACCCGCCGCCTTCGCCTCTGCGGCAATCTGCGCGATGAGCGCGTCCTTGGAAAACGGTGGGCCGCTCTCCACCATGCGAGCAGAGAGGCGCATTTCACCCGTTGTCGGGTTGGCATACGGGTCGATCAGCAGCGATCGGATATCGGCCGGCAACGCACCGAGCACACCGACAATCAGCAGCGAACTCAGCGGTTCGCCGTCGTTAAATTCGCGTCCAACCCGCTCGAGACTGGCAAGCGACAACACCTTCCCAACCTGCGGGATCGCCTCGAGACGGCCGTGCAACGCGTCGAGCCGTGCCAGTTTGTCCGGGGTGAACCAGTACCGCTCCGGGAAGGCATCGCCCGAGTCGCCGTCTTCGGCAAAATCGTCGTCGGCGAAATCGTCGCCCTCGCCAGTGTCCTCGGCGAAGTCGTCGTCCTCATCGAGTGCACCCTCGAACGGCGCAAACCGGACCACCACATCGAAAGGCACGGTGCCGCCGAGGTATTGGTCGATGTAGACCAGTCCCTGCCGCACTTCGCTGTCGGCGCGGAAATAATCGATGAACCGGTTGTCGAGCGAGAGCCGGCTGACGCCGACTGCGGTCACCACCGCCACCACCAGCGCCGCGCCGAGTACCGTGCCGGTGTGACCTGTGGCGAGACCCGCGAGCCAGGTGGTCAGACGCGGGGACGCATCCTGACGCGGTGCCGAGCGCGCGCCCCCGCCGGCAAGGGCAACCACCGCCGGGAACAGGGTGCAGCTCATTACAAAGGCCAGAGCCACGCCGAGCACCATGATCCAGCCGAAGTGGATCACCGGCAGAATGTCACTGCTGCCGAGCGACGCAAAGGCCACGATCGTGGTCAGTGCGGTGTAGAAGAGCGGTGCCACCTTGCTCGACAGCGCCCGGGACACGAGCTGGGCGTGGCTGCTGTCAGCGTTGAGCGCCGCCAACTCCCGGTAGCGGACAATCAGATGGATCGAGAACGAAATCGCGAGGATCGCGAGCAACGCCATGAAATTGCTCGAGACGACCGTCGCGGGCTGGCGGATCAGCGCCAACACGCCCACGGTCGAGAGGATGGCTGCCGCCGCAACCGACAACGGCACCCACACCCAGACCCACTGCCGAAAGAACAGAAAGAGCATCGCCATGACCAGCAGCAGCACTGCGAGGCCAAAGACGGCGATGTCGCGTTTGACGTAGTCGATCATGTCAGCCGCCACCATGGGCACCCCACCGAGGTGCACCGTGGCGTCCTCGCGGTACCGGTCCCGCAAGTCGCGCAATTGCCGCAGCAGCGTGTCGCGCTTGACCAGGAAGGCCGCGCGCGCATCGTCGTAGGCGGCCTCCGCCGCGCCCAGGGCCTGGGCGTCTACCGGCCGACCGGCATCGCGGTCGTCGCGCAGCCGTTCACGCTCGTCGTGCAGGGCCGCGAGCTCCGCGTCCGTCTCGAGGTCGATGCGCAACGCCGTACTGCGCCCGTCCGAAGACACCAGCAGATCGCTGAACAAGGGGCTGGTGCGCAGCTCTTCGGCCGCGAGTTCGAGGTCGACATCCCCGCTTGTCAGCGTGCGAAACCCGTTGAGCAGATCGAGCAACGACACCGGCGGGCTCTTCAACAACGGCGCATCGAGCACACTGAAAACGCTGCGCACGCCGGGTGTGGCGCTGATTTCATCCTGCAGCACACGCAGTCGCGCGATCGACGTCTCAGACAACAGCACCCCGTCGTGCGGCGCGTAAATCAGGAAGATGAACTCCTCGTCGCCGAAGCGCTCCGTGAGCGCCTGGTAGTACCGCAAGTCCGGATCAGACCGCGCCACAAGCGTGTCGGCCGAGGCGTCAAAACGAAAGCGTGGCGCCAACACCGACGCGGCAAGCAGCGCGAGAACCGTCACGCAGAGCACGGGCCAGCGCAGTGCCACGATGGCATCGGCAGCGCGCTGAACGCGTGAAGTCGGTGCGCTGGGTTGGGGCTGTGACATCGCGGTCAGATCAGTCGAGGAACGGGTCGTCGATTTCGCCGTCGGCGATCAGGTAGTCGCGCTGCTGCAGGTAGGCATCGCGGATAAAAAGATACCGGTCGCCAGTGACCAGTTGCTCCGCGCCGGTCAGTTCGTCGCGCCGGCTGAGCGCCCAAAGGACCCCGAGCACGACGCTTTCGGTTTGCGTGGCAAAATGGGTCGGCGGGTAGACGAGCGTGTCCGGGATGTCGCCAATGCCCTCTCGCAACGACACGCCGCCCCAGATCGGCAACACGATGTACGGCCCGCGCGGGACACCCCAGGTCGCGAACGTCTGACCGAAATCCTCGTCGTGGTGCTCCAGGCCCACCGTGGACGCGACGTCGACCAAGCCGCCGATGCCGGCCGTGGTGTTGAGCAGAAACCGCCCCGTGTCCTGCATGCCGAGGCGAACCTTGCCCTGCAGAAACTGGTTCACGATCGTGACCGGGTACGCGAGATTGGACAGGAAGTTGCGCACACCGGCGCGGAACAGGCTGGGCGTGACCTTGCGGTAGGCACGCGCAGCCGGACTGATCACGTACTTGTCACCGGCGTCGTTGAATTTCTGCACCTTGCGGTTGAAGGTTTCGAACGGGTCGTAGACGTCGTCACTGGCGTGAGCCGAAGGCGTCGCGACGGCAAACAGCGTCACGGCAAGGAACACGGTTGCCAGCATCGCAGAGAGTGTTTTCACGAAATGTCCAACTTTCACGTTGTGCGCGGAGTTTAGCTCAGAGCAGTGTCGCCGCCGTAGTCCGACAGCGCCATACGGGTTGCCACGTGCCGGGTCGAGCTCAGGGATCGAGCGTGCCGCTGCCGTACACCGCCCACATCAGCAGTGCCGCCGCACCGCGCCGCGGCGACCAGGGTGCGCTGAGGTCATAGAACGCCCGCCCCCGCGGCCGCTCGTCAAGCCCCTTGAGCCGCTGAAACGCCACCTGAATCGCGAGGTCGTCCGCCGGCCAGACGTCGTGCCGACCTTCGGCGAACAGCAGGTAGATCTCGGCGGTCCACCGGCCGATGCCCCGCACGGCCGTCAGTGCGGTAATCGCCGCTTCGTCATCGAGGGCCGCAATCTGTGCAGCCGAAAGTTCACCCGACACGAAGCGGTCAGCCAGGTCGCTCGCGTATTCGCACTTGCGCGCACTCAAACCGCAGGCACGCAAGTGCGCTGGCGTCGCCGCGCGAACGGCGTCTGCAGTCGGCTCGTTGCCGAAGCTCGCCTGACACTGCTGCCAAATGGCGCTCGCCGCCCGGGTCGACACCTGCTGCGAGACGATCACCTGAAACAACGTGGCAAAACCCGGATCGCGGTGGCGCGGCGCCGGGTAGCCGACGGCTTCCAGCGCGCGCGCGACATCGGGGTCGCTGTGCGCGAGCGTGTCGAGGTGCGCGTGCAGCGTCGATTCGCTGAGTCCCATCAGCTAGAGGTCGACGCTGAGCGCGGTTGCGGGCGCGACGGCCGTCCCCCTGGCGCTGCCGTGCAGGCGCAGCCACTGCTGCATGGCCTCGCGGAAATGGCGCCTGCAGACCGGCTCGTAGCGGTCGTTGCCGCCGATCTCGACCTGGCCACCGGCAAAGACCGGCTGGCCGACGTCGTCCTTGCGGACCACCATGGTCGCCTTGCGCCCGCAATGGCACACCGTCTTGAGTTCGTAGAGCTTGTCTGCAACCGCCAACAGGCGCTGCGACCCGGAGAAGAGCTCGCCGCGGAAGTCCGTGCGAATGCCGTAACAGAGCACCGGGATTCCGAGCAGGTCTACCACGGCGGTCAGCTGATCGACCTGCTGCCGACTGAGGAACTGCGCTTCGTCAATGAGCACACAGGCGAGGCCGTGCGGTGTCCGCAGCGCGTCGATCAGCGCAAACAGGTCGGTGTCAGCGTCGAACACGTCGGCGTCGGCTTCGATGCCGATCCGCGATCGAATCCGGCCCACGCCAAAACGGTCGTCGAGGGCGGCGGTGAACAGACGCACCTGCATGCCCTGCTCACGGTAGTTGTGTGCGGACTGCAGCAGAGCGGTCGATTTGCCCGCGTTCATCGACGAAAAATAGAAATACAACTGCGACACAACAGCCTCCTCGACAGGGGCCGGGCTGCTCAGCTGGTCACGTTTTAACCAGCGCCAGCAGAGGCCCGGAAAAACGGCGCCTTTGGCGGCTTATCAACAGAGTTATCCCCAACTTCTGTGGACAAGGCGTCGCTTCCAAGTGGTTGTTTTTTAACCGTCTGCCACCGTTCCAGCGCCATTGCAAGCCTTTGAGGCGCTTTTTTTTTCACAAAATCACACGACCACGTCTTGACAACCAAATGGAAGTCCTGTCAGCGCAACGCGACGATGTAACCGAGCCAACACGCATGGTCCTCGCACTCGTCCGTGCACACATACTCGTCGATCGGTTCATCGGTCTCCGGGTCGAACGCCTGCAGGTACATCAGGCTGGTCGCAAACCCGGCTTCCTGCAAGAGATCGCGTATCTCAGCCGCCCCCCAGAGACGCCAGCGGTAGCTGTAGGCCCGGTCCAACCGACTCTTGTCTTTGAACGCGAAATGGATGTAGCACTGCATCCGGTTCGTCACCGGGTTGAACGTCGCCTGCTCCCACTCGTAGACGAAGCCGTCGACCTCACGGCGCTCGATGCCGGTCTTGTGTGCCGCATAGCCGCCGAACGCGTCCAGAAAGAGTATCCCGTCGGGCTTGAGCGCCTTGCGCACGCGTTTGAAGTAGGCCAGGAGCTGGGCGCGTTCCATCAGAATCCAATAGCTGAAGTTCAGCGCCTGGATGAAATCGTATTGCACGCGCGTGCCGACGCGCAGAACGTCTTTCACCTGCAGCGACACGCGTTCGCGCTGCGATCGTTTCAGGCCGCCGAGGTTGTGCAGCTCGCCCCAGGCGAGCACCTCGCGATCGAGGTCGACACCGACCGCCGTGTTTTCGCGGTGCCGTTCGACCCACTGAGCGCACGCCAGCGCGGTGCCACAGAAGTCCTCGCGCATGCTGCGCGGTGCCCGTTTGCGGCAGGCCTTGAACACCGTGTGCATGAAGTCGAGTTCGAACGACGGCGCCTGCACGGATTGCTGGTACAGCACATGGCGGTCGACGGTGTCCGCTGTGGGCATGCGTTTGCGTTTGGCTGGCATGGGCTGGGTTCCTCTCAGGACTTGATGCGGATACCGCGGTCGATCATCCACCACGCGAGGCCGAGCGCCGCACACACCAGCAACGACGTGACCGCCAGCGCCACGCCGGAGGTGATGTCGGCGACACCGAGCATGCTGTGGCGGAAGCCGTTGATGATGTAGAACAAGGGATTGAGTTCGGAGAGCACCTGCCAAAACGGGGGCAACAGGGAAATCGAGTAGAACACCCCGCCGAAATACGTCAGCGGGGTGAGCACGAAATTGGGCACGATGCTGATGTCGTCGAAGTTGCGCGCAAACACTGCGTTCATCAGACCGAGCGTCGCGAACAGGGTCGCCGTGAGCACCGTGTAGGCGAACACCCCGGCCACGTTGTGGATGGGGATATCGCTGAACCCCGACGCCACCGCCAGCACGATCACCCCCACGCACAGCCCGCGCACCACCCCGCCGCTCACGTAGCCGGCCAGCACCGCGACACTGCCCATCGGCGAGACGAGGATCTCCTCGAGGTAACGCTGTTGCTTGGCACTGAAGAACGAGCTGACCACGTTGTTGTAACTGTTGAGGATCACCGACATCAGCACGATACCGGGTACCAGGTAATCGATGTAGCGCACACCCTGCAACTCGCCGACGCGCGCGCCGATCAAGCTGCCGAAAATGACGAAATACAGCAGTGCATTGACGCCGGCAGGCACCAGCGTCTGCACCCAGATCCGCATGAATCGCCGCACTTCGCGGGTCACCAGTGTGGTGTAGGCCACCCAGTGGTCGGCGTCGGCCCGTTCAGTCATGGGGCGCCACCTGTCCGATGCGCCGGAGGAAGAATTCCTCCAGACGGTTCTGTTGGTTGCGCATCGACAACACGGCGATGCCGACCTGGCTCAAGGCACTGAACACGCTGTTGAGCGCCACGTCCCGCGCCACACTCACCCGCAGGCGTTGTCCGCTGTCGCCTTCGAGCGCGCAGGCCATGCCCTCGAACTGCGGCGCCCGTTCGATCGGTTCGGCCAGGTCGAGAATGAAGGTCTGGACGGCGGCCTGGCTCAGCAGCTCGGCCACCGGACCCTGCTCGATGATCCGACCCTGATCGATGATGCCCACGGTGCGGCACATCGCCTCGGCCTCCTCGAGGTAGTGGGTGGTGAGCAGAACGGTGGTGCCTTCGGCGTTCAGCGCTCGAAGCAGTTCCCAGGTTGCCCGGCGAATCTCGATGTCGACACCGGCCGTGGGTTCGTCGAGTATCAGGAGTTGCGGGCGGTGCACGAGCGCGCGCGCGATCATCAGCCGACGCCGCATGCCGCCCGACAACTGCCGCACGTGGTCGAATCGCCGCTCGTGGAGGCCCAACGCCGCCAGGCTCTCGTCCGCGCGCCCCACCGCCGTGCGGCGCGGCACACCGTAAAACCCGGCCTGGTTGATCAACACCTCGCGGATGACCTCCCAGGTGTTCATGTTGAACTCCTGGGGCACGAGCCCGATCGCCTGCCGCACGGCGTACGGGTCGGTGTCGAGGTCGTGGCCGAACACCGAGACCCGCCCGGCCGTCTTCGACACCAACGAGGACACGATGCCGATGGCCGTGGACTTGCCGGCGCCGTTCGGTCCAAGCAGGGCATAGAAGTCGCCGGCCTCGATCTGCAGGTCGATGCCGTCGAGCGCGCGCTGCCCGCCGGGCCAGTGCTTTTCGAGTCCACGCACCCTCAGCGCGGCTGTCATGGCGTCATCATTCGATCGACTGCCCGTCTCAGGCGGCGAGGCCGACGGCGGGCCCCGGCACAAACCGCGCGCGCAAGGGCAGCTGAAGCATCAGCGTCGCGTCCAGGGTCACGCCGCGCACGTCTGTCGTGCGCCCGGCGAGGAGGGGTTGAATGCGCTCTACGGTGTCAGCCAGCGCCGGCTCACGTTCAGCCAACGCGTGCAAGCGCTCGGCGAGCCGCCGCGCGATGCGCTGGCGCTGCAGCCCACGGTGCACGCGGACCAACGCGACTCGCTTCACCGCGTCGAGCGGAGCCCCGACCGCCAGCCAGCCGGCGCTCGCTCGCCAGGCGGCATCGACGGCGTCCCAGTCGTCGTGGTCTACCGTCGACACGGACGCCACAAATTGCGCAAAGGCGGTGGCACCGACGCCGGGTTCGAGGGCCCAGGACGGTGTGCGCGCGAGCGCACGCACCACCGTGTTGCGGTGGCGACGGCAGGCCGGCTGCGAGAGCCAGAGGCGATAGCGGTCGGCCGCTTTCGTGCACCGGTGCACGGCGCGCTTGCGCAACCGACGCACCGCTGCAGCCGCGTGTTTGTCCGCGCCCACAGCGCGCTCGACACGCTCGAGCCAGCGCGTCAGCCGGTGCCAATGCGCGAGCGCTTCGCCCCGGCGCGCCAGTGCACGCAGTGCCTCGCGCTGACGCAGCACGCGTGCAGCACGGCCCGGACTCGGCTCCGTGTCGAGAGCGGCACGCACCGAGACGACCGCGTGGAACTGCTCCACACGACTGCGAAACCGCAGCAGGGCTGGCGGGCTGCCGCTGAGCATGGCCGCATCGAAGGCCGCGCCGACCCACTCCGGTTCACGCATCGGTGTACTCGGTCAGCGGTGCCAGGGCACTGTGCACTGCCCCGGGCAACGCCGTTGGTCGCTCGGTCCGGCTGTCGACAAACACATCGACCACATGGCCTGTGGCGCGCACGGCCGGATCACCGTCGGCGAACAGAGCGAGTTCGTACCGCACACTCGAGCGGCCGATGCGGGCCACACGCAAACCGGCTTCCACCGTGCACGGGTGGACCAGCGCGTTGTGGTAGCGGCAGCCGTTCTCGACCGTGTAACACCGCAGCCCGAGCGCGTCGAGATCGAGCGCCGCAGTCTGCTCGAGAAAGCCCATCATGAGTTGCTCGAACAAGGTGTAGTAAACCGCATTGTTGACGTGGCCGTAGCGGTCGTTGTCGCTCCAACGCGTCTCGAGCGTGCGCCGAAACGGAAACCCGTCGCGCGTCCAATCGCGCTCGGCACGCGTGTCGCTCATGCCATGTCCTCCACGCGCGGCAACGCGCGACTGCGCTCCCACAACACGTCGCTTGCGCCGTCGTGACGCACGTACTGGCGGGCCATCACGAACAGGAGGTCGGACAACCGGTTCAGGTAGCGCGCTGCGTGCGGCGGCAAGGTCTCGGCACGACCGAGCGCGACGACCTCGCGTTCGGCCCGACGGCACTGCGTACGTGCCACGTGACACAGGGCTGCCGAGCGCGACCCGCCCGGCAGGATGAATTCCTTCAGCGGCGGCAACGCCGCGTTGAGGTGGTCGAGTACGGACTCGAGCCAGGTCACATGCTCGGCCTCGAGCACGCTGTAACCCGGCACACACAACTCGCTGCCAAGGTCGAAGAGGTGGTGCTGGATCTCGGCGAGGCTTTGCGTGCACACCGGCGGCCCGGCTTCGCACCGCAGCAGCCCGATCGCGCTGTTGAGTTCGTCCACCGTGCCGTACGCACAGACGCGCGCGCTGTCCTTGCCAACCCGTGACCCGTCGCCCAGGCCGGTCTCCCCGGCGTCGCCGGTGCGTGTGTAGATCTTCGACAGGCGGTTACCCATTGGCCAGGCCCCGAGTGGTGGTCAGCCCGCCAACGTACCTGTCCTGTGGTGGCACCGCAAGTCCAAAAGCGGGCCGTGCGCCGGGATCAGGTCCCGGCGTTGATCCTGACGTCGAAGGCGTACAGCACGGCGCCAGACCGGCTGTCGACCACGGTGGCCTCGCGTGTCCCGGCGTCGCCCGTCACCGAGCACCGAAAGCGGTGTACCGAGGCACTCGAGGTGCCTACGGTCGACACCGAGCAGCCTGCCATTCTGAGAGACAGCGGACCGGTCAACGACTGCCCCACCACCGTGAAGGTGGTCAGCCGACCAACGGTCGCTTGGGTCGGCGACACGTTGGTCACGAGCGGGCCGTCGCCTGCCACAGTGAGCTTGTGGGTGTAGAGCGGTGTCGTGCTGGCCGCGTCGAACAACACGCCCACGTCGCGCGTGCCGAGCGTCCCGGTTGGGGTGCACCGGAACTGACGGCGGGTCGTGCCACCACCGAGCGGTTGCATGTCTTCGCAGTTCGCAATGTCGAGCGTGAGTGTGCTCGGTAACGCCTCTCCAGCCACAGTGAACGTGGTGATCGCGCCAAGGCGCGTTGCACCCGGACGAACACTGCTGATCGAGACCCGGTCGTCCACCACGTCCACGGTGAAGCGGCTCAGCGTGTCACTGCCGTTGCTGACCGTACCGACCAGGTTGCCGGATTGTGAGGGCTGGCACGTGAAAGTCTGTTCGCTCGCACCGCGCGAACTCGCGGTCAGGTTTGAACAGCCAGTCAGTGAGACAGCGAGAGAGTCGGGCAAATCGCGACCTGTGACCACGAGTGTGAGCGGCTCACTAAGCGCCGCATCGGTCGGAGACACGGAAGTGACCACAGGGTCGCTAGCAGCATCGACCGTCACGTCAAAACGGTGAATCACCTCCCCGCCGTGTGTGATGGTGCCCGCTTTTTCACCAGCACGGTCAAACGCGCAGCGATAACGCCTTTCGACCGCCGAACCACCGCTCAACGGGGTCGCAGAGCCACAGTCTTCTACTGAGAAAGACACGCCGTCGTCGAGGTTTGTACCGGTTACGGTAAATGCCACAGCATCACCGACCGAGGCTTGGCTGGGCGTTACCTGTGACACGGTTGGAGGTGCTGCATCGTACCGAACCCGCAACTGGGTATTGGTCTGCGTGCCTTCTGTCACCGTTACCACGCGGTTTCCGGTCTGACCAGACGGCGTGCAACGGAAGCCAACCCGCGTCGCAGTGCGCGAGTTCACCACGAGGTCGCTGCACTCAACAATGCTCACACCGGTCGATTGTGAGAAGCCCTGCCCAGTCAAAACAAAGGCGGTTTGCTCGCCGATTTGGGCACGCGCCGGCGCAATGCTGCTGACCACCAGACCTGCAGGGTCGGTCGTGGCCCCGCCGCCATCATCACTCGGTAGTGAGGGGGTTCCAGCGTCATCACTGGGCGGCGCACCGCCGCCCGAGCCACTGTCTCCCGCCGTCGCAGGTACAAAGACAGCGAGGCTGTACAATTCCGTCTGCGTCAGCCCATCACTGACTGAGAGCGTGCGCCAGCCGCTGGTTCCACCCACGGTGCAGGTGAACGCGCGCGCTTCGCTCGTGCCACCCGGTGTCAGCGCGGCAGCACAGCCACTGAGGCGCAACACCAGGCTGTCACTAAGTTGCTGGCCGCGGACCAGAAAGCGCGCCGTGCCGCCGACGACCAGGTTGTCGTGGCTCACGTCAGACACCCGCACACCCGATACCGTCGGGTCGGCCAGCAACGCGGAATCGAAGGCACCCCGGCTCGCCAATGCCATGTCGTTCAACGCCAGTTGCTGCGCCGCCCAACCGTCGACCACATCGACCCGGTAATCTGCACGTGCAAACCCGAGCGCCGCCGCCGCCGCGTCGAGCAACGGCGTGCGATCGCGCAGTGAATCCACACCGGCGTTGGCCAGCAATGCGGCCCGATTGAACCCGTACGACAACCAGGACTCGACGACGCCACGCGCGATCCGGGCTTCGTTGACGGCGCGCTGCCACTGCGCGGCCGAGGTCGCCGACTGGGCGCCGATCAAGGCCCCGGTGACGGCGTCCGCCGTCGGCTCGGTACAGGGCTCGTCGCACGGCTGCGGACCGAAGACGCGGGCGGTGTAACGCACCGCAAGGAAACGGGCCAACTGTGTGCGCAAGCCGCTGTTGTTGCCGGCGACCCGGTCGGCGACCCAGTCGGCCAGCGCGTGCAGGTCGCTCTCTGACACACCGGTGGTGTCGGTCGGCACCAGGGCCACGAGTTGGTCGAGCGCGGTGCGTGCTACGCCGCCGCCCGCCAGACTGTCAATCGCCGCGTCGAGCGCGAGTTCGCGCGGTTTGACGTCCTCGAGCCAGGCCGCCATCCGAGCGAGGTCGAGGCACCGCGGGTTGCCGATGGCGAAGTGTGCCGCGTTACGCGGCACACCCGCGCACGATTCGACGCTGTTGGCGAGGGTGTTGTGCAGGTGGGTCTGTGCGTCTTCGGCCGAAACCACGGCGCCCTGCCCGGCGGTCAGGGTAAAGACGAGGTCGGACAGCGCCCGTTCGAACGCGGTACCGGCCAGGGTCCAGTCCAGTGTCGCGCGCGCCGCCGCGTTGCGCACGCTGTCGGAGATCTGAATGCCGTCCGACAGCACGCCGTTGCTGTCGAGCGATTGCAACAAACGCGCGGTCCGGATCACGCGGTCGTGCTTGTAATCGTCGTGACTGCCCGCGAGGTCGTGCGGTGTCGTCTGTGCTCGCCCTGTCACGGAACCGAGCTCGACACCACCGAGGTGAAACCGCAGCACATCACCGGCGAGGTAGAAGTAGCGCCCGTCGAGGCCGGTCAGCGCGCCATCGTAATGCACGCCAGAGACCGCGCTGTCGAGCAACACACCGCTCAGCAGCGCCGCGCTGTCGGACTGCACACCGCCTCCGCCACCACCCCCACAGCCAATCAGCAGGGCACAAAGGGCAGTCGAACCGAGGGTTCGGCGCAAAAACGGGGTGGCAGGTTTCACGGTGGCTCACGCACATGGGGGATCACCACCGGTACTGCAGGAATCAGACCTAAAGAGCTGGGGCGCCCTGCCGCGCCCCGGTGATTGCCCCCGCCCGAGACCGGGGCTGCCGCGTGCAGCCCCGGTGTGCGGTTGCCTACACCGTCGTGGCCACCTCGGCACGGTTGAGCATGCCGGTGGCAATCGCCCGATTGACGGCACTGGTGACCGCCATCAGCGAGGCGGTGACGATGTTTTCGTGCAGCGCCACACCGTAGACGGTGTCGTTGCCGCCAGCCTGAATCTCGACGTAGCAGGCCGAGCGCGCGGAGCTGTCGTGTGAGGTCGCGTGCTGGTGGTAATCCACCACCTTGAAGCCGAGCTCCAGCTGTTCGCCAAGGGCGTGGACGTAGGCGTCGATCGGCCCGTTACCCATACCGACGACGCGCTGCTCACGGCCATCCACGTGCAGCTTTGCGCTGATCTCGCGCATGCCCGACGCGTCGCCCTCCGGCCGGGTCAGGTGGTCGATGAAGGTCAGGGGCCCGTCAGTGTCGAGGTAGGTCGATGAAAATGCGCCCCAGATGGTGTTCGAATCCACCTCGCCACCCGTTTCCTCACTCGCCGCCTGAATCACCTGGCTGAACTCGATCTGCAGGCGGCGAGGCAGTTCCAGGCCGTGGTCCTGCTCCATGATGAACGCCACACCGCCCTTGCCGGACTGGCTGTTGACCCGGATCACCGCTTCGTAGCTGCGCCCAAGATCGGCCGGGTCGATCGGCAGGTAGGGGACGTCCCAGGCACACGAGGCGTCCGCTTCGAGGTCGCGCTCACGCGCAGCCAGGCCTTTCTTGATCGCGTCCTGGTGCGATCCCGAGAAGGCCGTGAACACCAATTCCCCCGCATAGGGGTGGCGCGGGTGCACAGGCAACTGGTTGCAGTGTTCGGCGGTGCGCATGATGTGGAAGATGTCGCTCAGATCGAGCTGCGGGTCAACGCCCTGCGTGTAGAGGTTCATCGCCAGGGTGACGATGTCGACGTTACCGGTGCGTTCACCGTTGCCGAACAAGGTGCCCTCGACCCGTTGCCCACCGGCCATCAGGCCGAGTTCGGTCGCGGCGACGGCACAGCCGCGGTCGTTGTGCGGGTGCAGGCTCAGGATCACGCCGTCCCGGCGGTCGAGCTGGCGGCTCATCCATTCGATCTGGTCGGCGTAGACATTCGGCGTTGCCACTTCGACGGTGGCCGGCAGATTCAGTATCGCCGGGCGCGCCGGTGTGGGTGTCCAGATCTCGGTCACCGCGTTGCAGATGTCCAGCGCGAAGTCGAGCTCGGTGCCGGTGAAGCTCTCCGGTGAGTACTGGAACACCCACTCGGTTTCAGGCTGCCTCGCTGCGAACTCCTGCACCATCTCGGCACCCGACGTCGCGATCTCGGTGATCCCCGCGCGGTCGAGGCCGAACACCACCCGCCGTTGGGCGGTCGAGGTCGAGTTGTAGATGTGTACGATCGCGCGATGCGCACCGCGCAAGGCCTCGAAGGTCTTCTCGATCAGCTCTCGGCGGCACTGCACGAGCACCTGCAAGGTCACGTCCTCCGGCACGAGGCCGTTCTCGATGACCTCGCGCACGAAGTCGAAATCGGTGCCCGAGGCGGCCGGGAAACCCACCTCGATCTCCTTGAACCCCATTGCCAGGAGCAGCTTGAACATACGCATCTTGCGCTCGCTGCCCATCGGCTCGATCAACGCCTGGTTGCCATCACGGAGGTCGACGCTGCACCAGGTGGGCGCGTGTTCAATGCGACGGTCGGGCCACTGCCGATCAGTGATCTGTACGGGGGGGAAGGGTCGGTACTTGGTGCCGGGGTTCGTGCTCACGGGACGCTCCTCAAAAGGCGGTTCGTTGGGACTGGACTCGCAACGGTCTCGCACGCGCCTCAGGCGCGATGCGGACCGGTGATAAGTCGACGACCGACCGACAAGGTCACACGGGGACGTGTTGCGTAGCGTGAGATGGACATGGTGGTGTGTGCCGTTGGAAAGGGATTGTGAACTGCAAGCGGGCCCTGGACGCTCAGAGAGCGGCCAGGCTAAGCAGTCGTAGTACGGCGCACGGGGTGTTCATATCCCCAAGGTAGCGAGAGTCGGGCCAAAAGGCAACCTGCAGCACCGGGAAATTCGCCCCCGGCCCGGACACTGTCACCGGGGTGAATCAGCAGCCACGCGCAGAAAACCGCGGCGCGCAGCCCGGTTCACCGAAATGCCAACTCGGGGCCGACTGGCACGATGCCGGTGGGGTTGATGCTCCGGTGACTCTGAAAGTAGTGGTCCTTGATGTGGTCGAAGCGCACCGTCTCGGCCACGCCGGGCAGCGCGTAGAGGCGCTCGGTGTAGGCCTGCAGTGCCGGGAAGTCCACCAGGCGGCGCACGTTGCACTTGAAATGCGTGACGTAGACCGCGTCGAAGCGGATCAAGGTCGGAAACAGCCGGATGTCTGCCTCGGTGAGCGAGTCGCCCACCAGAAAGCTGCGCTCGGCGAGGTGGGCTTCGAGGACATCGAGGGTATCAAACAGCTCGCCAACGGCGTTCGCATAGGCCGTCTGCGTGGTGGCGAAGCCCGCGCGGTACACGCCGTTGTTCACCGTGTGGTAGATGCGTTCGTTCCACCGGTCGATCTCCGCACGGAGCGCGTCGGGATAGTAGTCGTCCCGGTTGCCGGTGATGCCGTCAAACGCCCGGTTGAACATCCGGATGATTTCAGAGGACTCGTTGCTCACCAGGGTTGCGCGCTCGCGGTCCCAGAGCGCAGGCACCGTGACCACACCGTCGAAATGCGCGTTGGCACGGCGGTACACCTCGGCCATCAAGTGCGCGCCAAACAGCGGTTCGACGGTCGCCCCCGGGTAACTGTCGTCGAAATGCCAGCTCTCGGGCCCCATCAGCGGGTGCACGACACTGACATCGATGTGGCTCTCCAAGCCCTTCAAGGTGCGCATGATCAACGTGCGGTTGGCCCAGGGGCACGCGTAGGAGACGTACAGGTGGTAGCGGCCGGATGCCGCCTCGAATCCGCCCTCGCCGCTCGGCCCGGCTGCGCCGTCTGCGGTGACCCAGTGGCGAAATTCGGACACCGCGCGCACGAAGGCGCCCTCTTCGGTCCGGGGTACAAAGGTCTCTGTCATGGTTGTGTCTCGATGGTGTCCAGCGCGACGGCCGCGAGCAACGGGACCGCCTCACCCATGCGTCTGCCCCGCTCCGGGTTCGACGCGTTTCCGTCCAGGGCACGCTTGTACACGCCCTGCAATATGGCACCCAGTCTGAAGAAATTGAACGCGAGGTGGTAGTTCCAGTTCGCAATGGCCTCCCGGCCGGTGCGTTCACAGTAGCGGTCCACGTAGTCCGCTTCGACCGGCAGGCCAAGTCCGGCCCGATCGAGGCCACCCAGCCCCCGAAAGGCGCTGTCCGCCGGCAACCGCCACTGCATGCACTGGTAGGCGAGATCGGCAACCGGGTGGCCTAGCGTCGACAGTTCCCAGTCGAGCACGGCCACCACGTCATGCGTTTTGGTGTCGAACATCATGTTGTCGAGGCGGAAGTCGCCGTGCACCAATGACACGCTGCCGTCGTCGTCCGGAAGGCCGGCCTCCAACCAGCCTATCAGCCGGTCCATGGCCGCAATCGGGTCGGTCTCCGAGGCGCGGTACTGTTTGGTCCAGCGGCTCAGCTGACGCGCAAAGTAGTTTCCGGGGCGGCCAAAGTCGCCGAGGCCAACCGCCTCGGGGTCGACACGGTGCAAGGCTGCGAGCGTGCGGTTCATGCTGTCGGTGACGGCCCGACGGCCGTCTGGATCGAGGGTCTCCAGCGACGGATCCCAGTGGATCACCCCGTCGACGAAGCGCATCAGAAAAAACTGCCGCCCGATAGGCGACCCGTCACCGTCGCCCGACAGGTGCAGCATCTCCGGCACCGGCACCTCGGTCGCCCGCAGGGCTGACATCACGCGGTGCTCCCGGTCGACCTGATGAGCCGATTTCAGCAGAGCACCGGGCGGCTTGGCCCGAAGCACCACCGCACCACCGTCGGTCTCAAGTCGAAAGGTGGGGTTGGACTGTCCGCCCTGGAATTTTTCGATCGCGTGGACACGCCCCACCGAGGGCACCTCGCGCGCGACATACGCCGACAGGGCGTCGAGGTCCAGGGATTCACCGTCCGGTGCGGTTGTGTCTGACACGGCGTCGACTCCTCTGCGCGCTGCGCCATTGTAGCGTGTGCGTTACGGGCCGCACACGCGCGCGAGCCCGCGCGCACACCGACCCGCGGTTGCGCGTGGCACTACGTGATGTGGTTCACAGATTGGCGCGGCAGCCGGGCCGTCCCCGGGCGGGCGCCGACGCGCGGTGCCCACTTTGTGACACAGCCCGAAAAAGCGCCTGGTTCAGATTTCTAACATGCGGCTGCGCAGGTCCTTGCGCGGTGTAGACACCCGCTCGGCTGGCCTGCCCGCTCTCCGCCGCAGATCAGGATTTCACGATGTCAGAGCCCCGCCGTCCCCTCCTCCCGCTTCTGTGTTCCCTCGCCCTCGGCGTGGCAGCGCCGACGGCGTTTGCCAACAATGTCGACGGCGCCTGGAGTGGCGTGATCGATTGGCCGCACATCGCCGTCTCGGCGGCAGCACTGCCAGACGGGGGCATCGTGACCTGGTCCTCGAACCGCGTGAACGCCTTCCCGAACAACAACGGCCTGTTCACGTTCTCGAGCGTCTACGACCCTGAGACCGGCACATTCGACAGCACCAACCACGCCGACCACGACATGTTTTGCGCCGGCATCTCGCAACTGTCGGACGGCAACGTGTTCGCGTCAGGCGGCAACTCGTCGATCCGCACGAGCAGCCTGTTCACGACCGACACACACGAGTGGGACCTCTCCACGCCGATGCAGCAACCGCGTTGGTACGGCACCAACCTGACACTCGCCAACGGCGACGTCATGTCGACCTTTGCACGCGGGGCGCAAACCGTGCCCGAGGTCTGGCGGGACGGGGCCGGCTGGACGCAGCTGCCGGGCGCCAACATGGCCCGGTTGCGCGATGAACAGAACGCCGTCAACGCCGCGGCCGTGACCGGCGCGACCACCGCGCAGTGGTATGCGTTCATGCACACGGCCCCGGACGGCCGGGTTTTCCACTCCGGGCCGCAGCGGACCATGCACTGGTTCGACCCGAACGGCATCGGTGGCGTCGAGGCGGCGGGCAGCCGCAACGGCGAAACCCGGCACCGGCAGTTCGGCAACGCGGTCATGTACGACACCGGCCGCATCCTGGTCTCCGGCGGCGCCGACCGCAGCCGGACCGATTCGGCCACCGCGACCGCGATGACCATCGACATCAACGGCCCGACGCCGGTGGTCCGGCCCACCGCGAGCATGCTCGCACCGCGCACCAACCACAACAGCATCGTGCTGCCGAACGGCGACGTGCTGATCGTCGGCGGTGAATCGCGTGGCGTGCTGTTCAGCGACGTCGACTCGGTGCTGCCGGCAGAGATCTGGAACCCGAGCACCGGCCAGTTCCGCGAAGTCGCCGCGATCAGCGAGCCCCGAAACTACCACTCGGTCGCGCTGTTGATGCGCGACGGTCGCGTGTTGGCGAGCGGCGGCGGACTGTGCGGCAACTGCGCGGCAAACCACCAGAACAGCCAGATCTACACGCCCCCGTTCCTCTACGACGCCAACGGCAACCTGCGCGACCGTCCGGCGGTGCTGGGCAACCTCGCGTCCGCGCAGGCTGGTGGCGCCTTCGAAGTCACGACGGACCGCCCGGTGCAGCGCTTCACACTGGTGCGCCTGTCTTCGGTGACCCACGCGATCAACACCGACCAACGCTTCATCGAGCCCGATGTCCAGCAGGTCACCGGCAACCGGTACCGTATCACCCTGCCCACCAACCCGAATGTGTTGTTGCCGGGCAACTACTGGCTGTACGCGCTCGACGCCGACGACACACCGAGCATCGGCGAACCGCTCCTGATCGACGTTGGCATTGCACCGCCCAACGCGCCGCCGGTGTTGGCGTCACCCGGGCCACAATCCGTCACCCTCGGTGCGGCCGTGTCGTTGCAGCTCGCAGCCACCGACGGTGACGGCAACACCCTGACCTTCAGCGCGGACGCGCTGCCGGCCGGCCTCGGGATCAACGCGACCACCGGCGTAATCTCCGGCACACCGACACAGCAGCAAACCGTGCGCACCACCGTGACCGTGACCGACGGTCGACTGACCGACACCGTCGCGTTCACCTGGTCGGTGGGCACAGCACCACAAGGACCAGACCTCAACCCGGGCGACGCAGTCAGCGCCGCGGTGGCCCAGGGCGTGTGGCGCCGTTACACCGTGGCACCCTCTGGCAGCGCACGCACCCTCACGGTGGACCTCACGAACCTGTCGAGCGACGCCGACCTCTACGCCCGGTTCGGCCAGGCACCGAGCCTGACGGACTACGCGTGCCGATCCTGGCAATCCGGCATCCAGGCGGAGCAGTGCACGCTGACCCAGGGCGCCAACGCCACCTTGCACATCGGTGTGTACGGTTACGCGGCCTCGGATTTCACCCTGCGAGTGTCCGCCAGTGTCGAGCCCGACAGTCAGCCAATCGCGGTCGGCACTGCGCTGGCCGGTTCGCTCAACGCAGGTCAGTGGGCGTTCTACACCGCGTCAAACCCGAACGCGCTGACCGGCATCGTGGCATCACTAGACAACCTCAGTGCAGACCTCGACCTCTACGTGCGCGCCGGCGCCCGTCCGACGCTGCAAGCCTACGACTGCCGGCCCTGGGAGGGCGGCACCGGCGCAGAGCAATGCACCCTGCCCGGCGATGGCAGTGGGGTGGTGATCGGCGTGTACGGGTACAACGCCGGCCAGTACCGCTTGGGCCTGGCTGCAGACGGCGGCGGTGACGGTGGCGGCGATGGCGGCGGCGGCGATGGTGACGGCGATGGCGGCGGCGGCGATGGCGGCGGCGGCGATGGCGGCGGCGGCGG
>JBCCUP010000025.1 GCA_039196715.1 Pseudomonadota bacterium | reverse complement strand
GTCGCACAGCTGCTCGAACGCGTCGGCCTGCCACCGGGTGCAGGACGCCAGTACCCTCACGCTTTCTCAGGCGGGCAACGGCAACGCATCGCCATCGCACGCGCGCTGGCCACGCAACCGCGTTTCCTGGTGTGCGATGAGCCCACCAGCGCACTGGATGTGTCGATTCAGGCCAGCATCCTGAATCTGCTCAAGGACCTGCGGTCCCACCTCGGCTTGACCCTGGTGTTCATCAGCCACGACCTGCCGGTGGTGCGCCAGGTGTGTGACCGCGTCGCGGTGCTCAAGTCCGGTAAGCTGGTCGAGTTGCAAGCCACCGACGCGCTGTTCGAGCACCCGCGCGCGCCCTACACACGCTCGCTGCTCGAACACATGCCCTCGCTTGCGCTGATGGCGCCGGTGGCCGACAACCCTTGAGGTTGCAGGCCGCGGTGGGTGGCGACGCTGTACACCGCGAGGCCAAGCCAGATCGCGCCGAAGCCCAGCCAGTGGGCACCGCTGATCGGCTCGGCGTACACCAACCAGCCAATCAGGAATTGCAGGCTGGGCGTAATGTAGAACAGCAGGCCCAATACGCTCAACGGCAGGCCGCGCGCACCAATGCCGTAGAGCAACAGCGGCACCGCCGTGACCAGGCCGCCGCCGACGAGCAAGGCGTCGGTGCCGAGGCTGCCGGTGCCGAAGTGCTGAAGGTCGCGCACAGCGAGGTGCAGCAGCCACGCGAGCGACACCGGCACCAGCGTCAGTGTCTCGAGAAAGAGCCCGGCGACCGGACCGGTTGGTGCCCGCTTGCGCAACAGGCCGTAGCTCGCGAAGCTCAGGCCGAGCCCGAGACCGATCCACGGCACCGTGCGGCCGCCGACGCCGATGGTCAGTACACCGAGGGCGGCCAGCAACACAGCGAACCGTTGGGCCCGGTCGAGGCGCTCCCCGAGCACCAGTGCGCCGAGGGCCACGCTGCACAGCGGCGCGATGAAATACCCGAGGCTGGCTTCGACCACCCTGTCGTTGGCCACCGACCAGATGTAGAGCCCCCAGTTGAAGCCGACAAGCGACCCGGCGAGCGCGTGCAGCGCGAGTTGCCGACCGGAGCGCAGTGCCGTCCAGACGGCGCTGCGGCGCCGCAGCGACACCAGAACCACACCGAGCAAGCTCACCACACACCAGACGTTGCGGTGCATCAGCACCTCGACCGCGTCGACGTGGGCAAGCCATTTCCAGTACACCGGAAACACCCCCCAGAGCACCACCGCCACGCTCGCGGCGAGCAATCCTGTGCGGTCGACGGTCATGCGCTTGGGCTCGGTGTGGGTGGGGTCGCGACCGGTGTCGGATTGCCCGTGGTTGACGCGCCGAGTGTAGCGCGACGGTTGCATTTGTACCGATGCGCGCCGACGATAGCGGCGACGACGAGCAGACGCCGCGAGACAGTTGCACATGAACGTGATCGAACACCCGGACCTTGCCATCGTCCTCGCCGACGGCACGCGTTTGTCGGCGCGTGCCTGGTTGCCAGACACCGACGCGCCCGTGCCGGCGATACTCGAGTACCTGCCCTACCGAAAACGTGACGGCACGGTCGAGCGCGACAGCCTGACCCACCCCTGGTTCGCCGAACGCGGCTACGCCTGCCTTCGGGTCGACATGCGCGGTAACGGCGATTCCGAGGGCCTGTTGTTCGACGAATACACCGAGACGGAGCTCGCCGATTGCGAAGCGGTGATCGACTGGATTGCAACGCAAGCCTGGTGTACCGGCGCCGTTGGCATGATGGGCATCTCCTGGGGCGGCTTCAACTCTTTGCAGGTGGCGGCGCGCCAACCCGCTGCACTCAAGGCCATCATCACCTTGTGTTCAACCGTGGATCGGTTTGCCGACGACATTCATTACAAGGGCGGCTGCCTGTTGAACGAGAACCTCGGCTGGTCGGCCACGATGTTCTCCTACTCATCGCGGCCACCCGACCCGGCGCTGGTTGGCGAGGCCTGGCGCGACATGTGGCTCGAGCGCTTGCGCAACCTGCCGATGCTCGCCGCCACCTGGCTCGGCCACCCCACCCGCGACGACTACTGGCGGCACGGCTCGGTCTGTGAGCAGTACTCGGCAATTCAGGCGGCCACGCTCGCGGTCGGCGGGTGGGGCGACGCCTATGTCAACGCCATCCCGGCGCTGGTGTCCAACCTGCATGCGCCGGTCAAGGGCATCACCGGGCCCTGGGTGCACAAGTACCCCCACTTTGCTGCACCCGAGCCGCGGATCGGCTTCCTGCAGGAAGCCCTGCGCTGGTGGGACCGCTACCTCAAAGGCCTCGAGAACGGCGTCGACGCCGAGCCCGATTGGCGTGGCTACCTGCTCGACTCGAGTCCGCCACAAGCCTGGTACGCCGAACGCGCCGGTCGGTGGGTCGGCATCGACAAGCACAGCGCCGTGCCGCACACCGTGTTGCACGCCACGCCGGGCGGCACGCTATCGGCCGCAACCACCGACGGCGCGCTCGGCCACCGGGTGTCGACACCGGCCATCGGTGGGCTGCACAGCGGCGAATTCTGCGCGATCTGGCTGGGCCCGGAGATGCCGGACGACCAGCGGGCCGACGACGCACTGGCCCGCTGTTACGACACTGCCCCGCTCGACGCCCCGCTGGCGGTGGTTGGCCGGCCGCGGGTGCGCCTGCGGCTGCGAAGTGACCAGCCGCTCGCGCAGGTGGCGGTGCGCCTGTGCGACGTGCAGCCCGATGGCGCGAGCAGCCGGGTGAGCTACGGTGTGCTCAACCTCTGCCAACGCGATGACCACGCGACACACCAACCGATGCCGGTGGGTGAGACGGTGGAGGTGAGCGTCGAACTGAACCACTGTGCGATCGAGTTTGCCGCGGGCAATGGCCTTCGGGTGGCGGTGTCGACCGACTACTGGCCGCTGTTGTGGCCGATGCCCGAGCCGGTCGCCTTGACCCTCGAGGCACTCAGCATCGACCTCCCCGGCCTGCCCGAGTCGCACGCGCGCGATGTGGTCTTCGAGCCGCCCGAGTCGGCGGAGCCGTGGCAACACGAGGTCTTGCGCGAGCCCGACCACACCCGGCGCGTCGAGCACGACCTGATCACCCAGACGGTCACGCTCGTGATCGAAGACGATTTCGGTGAAATGCAAGACGCCTCACACGGCCTGGTCAAGGGCAGCGTGGGGCGCGAGCGCTGGTCGATCAACCCCGCAGAGCCGCTCAGTGCCGTAGGCGAAACCCACTGGACGCAGACCCTGGCACGCGACGACTGGTCGATTCGAACCGAAACCCGGCTGCGCATGACCTCCGACGCCACGCACTTTCACCTCAGCGGGGAAATCGAGGCTTTCGAGGGCGACGAGCGCGTGCTGCACCGCGAGCTCAGCCACACGCTGCCGCGATTCGCCTGAACCGGCCAGAGCCCGCGTCGCCGGGCCCGGTCAGCGCGGTGCGTTCGGAAAAAAGAGCTGCTGGCCGTCGACCCGGTACGCGGCGATGGCCGCCTGACCCGCGTCACCCGTCAACCACGCGATGAAGCGCGCGGCGCCGACGTGGTCGACGTCGGGACAGTGGTCCGGATGGATTGATATGACGCCGTACTGATTGAACAGCGCCGGGTCGTTCTCATACAGGATCCGGTGGTCCAGCTTGTTGCCGAATCGGATCCAGGTGGCGCGGTCGGTGAGCGCGTAGGCGTTCGATTCCACGGCGATGTTGAGCGTTGCCCCCATGCCGGTGCCGGTCTCGAGGTACCACGCGCCGCTGTGTTTGGCCGGGTCGATGCCAGCCAGCGTCCAGAGCGCGCGCTCTTTCTTGTGCGTGCCGGAGTCGTCGCCGCGCGAGGCGAACGGAGCACGGTTCGCGTAGATCGCCTCGAGCGCCTCGGTTGCACTCGTGTCCGGCGCCAACCCGGCGGGGTTGGCCGCCGGCCCGACGATCACGAAATCGTTGTACATGACATCTGTGCGCGCAGCGCCGAAGCCGGCGGCGACAAAGGCGAGTTCGGCTTCGCGTGCGTGCACCAGCAGGACGTCGGCGTCACAGCGCTCTGCGTTGCGAATCGCCTGGCCGGTGCCGACAGCGACGACCCGCACGATCTCGCCGGAACTCTGCCGGTAGACGGGAAGGATGGCGTCGTAGAGCCCCGAATTCTGGGTCGACGTGGTCGACTGCAACAGCAGCGGCGCGCTCTGCGCGCCCGTCGCAAGGGTCAGAGCTGCAAGCAGTGCGAGCCCGGCAAGGGCGTGTCTCATGGGGTTCACTCCAGGTACTCGCCACGCACGAAGGCCGCGGCCTCGGGGGACGGTGGTGCCGTGAAAAACACCTCGGTTGGCGCGTCGCAGATCACCCGACCACGGTGCATCAGCACCACGCGGTCGCAGAGGCGCCGAACGAGCGCGAGGTCGTGGGAAATCAACACCAGCGTGGTGCCCGCGTCGACGCTGTCCCGCACCAGCGACTCGACCTGGCGTGCCGCACTGTGGTCGAGGCTCGCGGTGGGCTCGTCGAGCAGCAGCACCGCCGGCGAGAGTGCCAGTGCACGCGCCATGGCAAGGCGCATGCGCTCGCCGCCCGAGAGCACGCGCGCCGAGCGCCCGGCGTGTTCAGCCAGGCCGCTGAGGGCCAGTGCGTGCGTGACGGCACCAGGCACGTCTGCGCGGTCCAACTGGCGGGACAACGCCCAGCGCAGGTTGTCCCGCACGCTGCGGCGCAGCATCAAAGGCTGCTGCATCACCACACCGCAGTGGCGCAACACCGCCGGCCCGGGTGCAGCCCCGCCCCAACGCACGGCGCCGGCCGACACGCCGTCGACCACACCTGTCAGGGCGCGCAGCAGCAGCGACTTGCCGGCCCCGTTCGGGCCGACGAGGCCGACGCGCTCGGCAGCCGCCACGGTGAGGTCCGACACGTGCAACAGACGGTTGCCGTCGCGCTCGATGCCGAGGTCGCGCACCACCAGCGGGAACACCTCAGGCATAGGCGGTGCGCTCGGCGTGGTTGCGTACCCAGTGCACCAGCGCGTTGACCGAAAACGCGATCAGCAACAGCACGATGCCGAGGCCGAGTGCGACGGTGAGGTTGCCTTTGGCGGTTTCCATCGCGATCGTGGTCGTCATCACGCGCGTGTAGTGGTTGATGTTGCCGCCCACCATCAGCACGGCGCCGACCTCGGCCGACGCGCGCCCGAAGCCGGCCAGCAAGGCGGTGATCAGGGCGAACCGGGCATCCCAGAGCAACACCGCGATGCGCGCGCGCGCTGTGGCGCCCATCAGGGTCAGTTGCTCGTGGTACTCGGCGTGCATTTCCGCCAGCGTCTGCCGCGCGAGCCCGGCGATGATCGGGGTCACCAGCACCGTCTGGGCGATGACCATCGCCGTCGGGGTGTAGAGCAGCTCGAGCGGGCCGAGGGCGCCGGCGCGCGACAGCAACAGGTAGGCGACCAGGCCCACGACGACCGGCGGCAGGCCCATGGCCGTGTTGACCAGCACGGTCAGCACGCCGCGGCCAGGAAACCGGGCGATGGCCAGCGCGGCGCCGAGCGGTAACCCGATCAGCGCCCCGATGGCAACCGCCAGCAGCGAGACCCGCAGCGACAGACCGACGATCTCCAACAGGGCCGGGTCGAAACTCAGGATCAACGACGCGGCTTCGGCCAGCGCCTGGGAAAAGGTCTGCATGCGCGCGCGCGGTGTCTCGCTGACGGTGAGCGGAGGTACGTTCGGGCGCTGACCGCACCGGATCAGCGCGTGTCAGGCACGCGCCTCAGCTCACGAGCGCCTCAGCCCCACCATTTGAGCACATCGGCACCGTGCTGTCAGGACGCCCAGCGCGTCGGGCTGACGTCGACCTCGGCCGCGTAAAAGCGCGCGGTGCGGTAGGCGGGCTCAAGCGCGTCGGCGGAGAAAAACGTCGGCAACGCGTCGTCCGAGACGCTGAAACCCGCGGCCCGGTCGGCGTCTTGCTCCCTGTGCAGCGTGCGCTTGCCGATGTCGACGAAGGGGACGGAGACGAGGCTCGGCCCGAACGCGTCGTTGAGCGTGTTGACCCGAAAGTCAATCGGCTCGCTCGTGACCGAGCGTCCGAAGGTGCAGCGTCCGAGCGAGTCTGCAGCGGCGCACAGCACCAGCCTGTCGACACGCTTCTCGTCGAGGTGGTCGAGGATCTTGTCAACGCAATCGCACCTGGGCAGGTTGCCGACCGTGTGGTCGGCGCCCTGGGCCGTCATCGTCATCGAGAGGCCTGTCACGTCGATCACACGCGGATCGCTGGCGTCGGTCTCGGTCGTGTCGCTGTCGAGGTCGTCGGCGATCCAGTTGAGCCGCGCGAGACCGTCCGGCTCGCGCAAGCCGCAGTTGCTGCCCACCAGACCGACGCGGGTATCAGTCGACCGCGGGCCGGACTGCGTCGCGCTCCTCGATCAGACGGTGCACGAGGTCGGCCGCGGGCATGGCCCGCATGCGGGCGAAGCCCTGCCCGGCCCAGACGGATTGCGCCTCGGCGCTGTTCGCGCGCTTCGCCGCTGCCCGCAGTGGCGCGGTCAGGCTGTTGTGCAGCGGAAAGGGCAACACGGGTTGGTCGTGCATGTGATCGGTGTAGTCGTTCTGAACGCCGCGCGCCCAGCGGCCCGAGAAGCCCCGGGTCAGCACCGTGGACCGGGTGGACCAGGTGTCGAGCACGTCGCGGTACAACGGCGCCGCACCGGACTCGTCCGTACACAGAAACGCGGTACCGAGCTGCGCGCCGTCGGCGCCGAGCAGCTCGGCCGCGGCGATGTCGCGGCCGTCCATGAGCCCACCCGCCGCGACCACGGGCACCTCGACGCGCTCGCGCACCGCCCGCACCAACGCAAAGGTGCCGATCGGGTGGTCGGGTTGCTCCGGGTCGAACGTGCCGCGGTGGCCACCGGCCTCGGCGCCCTGTGCAATCACGAAGTCTGCACCCTGCGCCACCAGCGCGTCGGCATCGTCCGGCGTCGTGGCACTGGCGCCAACCGTCGCACCGCAGGCCTTGAGGCGGTCGAGCATCGTGGGCTCAGGCAGGCCGAAGTGAAATGTGACGACGCGCGGGGCGTGGTCACACAGCACATCGACTTGCGCTGTGATATCGGGGTGGCCGGGGCCCGTTGGCACCGCCGACGGCGGATCGACCCCAAGCACGGTGTAGAGACCGCACGCTGCCTGGGCGTCGAGTGCGGGACCGGCGTCCGACACGGCGGGCGCTGTTGGGAAGACGAACAGGTTGGCGTTGATCGGTACATCGGCCAGCGCGCGCGTGCGGCCGAGGTCGGCGTCGATCTGTTCCGGTGTGCTGTAGGCAAAGCCGAAGGAACCCAGTGCGCCGGCCTGCCCGACCGCGGCGACCAGCGCTGGCGTGCACGGCCCACCGGCCATCGGCGCCTGTATCAGCGGATGTCGTGTGCCCAGCGCGGTGCAGAGTGCCCGCTGTCGGTCCCGGTGACTCACTCCACTACACTCCTCTGCTACACGGCGATCACGCGCTCCCGCTGGCCGTCCCCTTGCCACCGAGATCCCCCATACTGCGCCATGGATTCACCAGAACACAACGGGCACGGTCCCGCACTCTCACCGCCTCGACGGGACGACCAGCGATTCGATCGGGCCGAGGACGCGGTCGAGGCGCTGATCGAACGCTACCGCGAGCACACGCATTTCATCTCGGAGGCCTTTCGTCGCTTTGCTGCCGGTGACGACGTCGGCGCGAGCCGGTTTCGCGCCTGGTACCCCGAGGTGCGGGTCTCGATCAGCTCCTACGCCCAGGTCGACACGCGCCTCTCCTACGGCCACGTGCCCGAGCCCGGGGTCTACGCCTCGACGATCACACGACCGGATCTGTTCCGGTCCTACCTCGTTGATCAGCTCGGGTTGGTGATCCGCAACTACAAGGTCGACGTGACCGTGGGCCAGTCGACCACACCGATTCCCCTGCACTTTGCGTTCGGCGACGACGCGCACATTCGGGCCGACAACGAAACCGTGCGCGAGGTGCCGCTGCGCGACCTGTTCGACGTGCCCGAACTCGCCACCATCGACGACCACATCGTCAACGGCACCCACACGCCGGCGGCCGGTGTGCCGCTGCCGCTGGCGCCGTTCACGGCACAGCGTGTCGACTACTCGCTCGCACGCCTCGCGCACTACACCGCGACCCGCCCGGAGCACTTCCAGAACTTCGTGCTGTTCACCAACTACCAGTTCTACGTCGACGGCTTCTGTGCCTTTGCCGAAGCCTGCATGGCCGACCCCGATGCCGGCTACGCGGCCTTCGTTGCACCCGGCAACGTGATCACGCGTGCAGGCACGCCGGACGACGCCGAGGGCACGCCGCCGCCACGGCCGCCGCAAATGCCGGCCTACCACCTGGTCAAACCGGACGGCCAGGGCATCACGCTCGTGAACATCGGCGTCGGCCCGTCGAACGCCAAGACCATCACGGACCACATCGGTGTGTTGCGCCCCGACGCCTGGCTGATGCTCGGCCACTGCGCGGGCTTGCGCAAGACGCAACGGTTGGGCGACTACGTCCTCGCCCACGCCTACGTGCGCGAGGACCACGTGCTCGACACCGACCTGCCCGCCTCGGTGCCGGTGCCGGCACTTGCCGAAACCCAGGTGGCACTCGAGGAGGCCGTCGCCGAGATCACCGGGCTGACCGGTTTCGAGCTCAAGCGCATCATGCGCACCGGCACGGTCGCCACCATCGCCGACCGCAACTGGGAGTTGCGTGACCAGAGTGACCCCGTGCGCCGCTTGTCGCAGTCACGTGCGATCGCACTCGACATGGAATCGGCGACCATCGCGGCCAACGGATTCCGTTTTCGCGTGCCGTACGGCACACTGCTGTGCGTGTCCGACAAGCCCTTGCACGGTGAACTGAAGCTGCCGGGCATGGCGTCCGACTTCTACCGCAGACAGGTCGACCAGCATCTGCGCATCGGCATACTGACCCTGCAAAAACTCAGTCGCATGCCACTCGAAAGGCTGCACTCACGCAAGTTGCGCAGTTTCACCGAGACCGCGTTCAAGTAAGCACACCGCCACCAAACGGGGTCGCCGACATGCAATCCGCCATCCGAACCTTGCGCATCCTGACCGGGTTGTATCTCTTCGTGTTCACGACCTGTCATTTGCTGACCCTGTCCTTCGGTCTGGTCTCGCTTGGTGCGATGGAGACTGCGCACCACACGCTGATGGCGCCATGGCGAAACGCCACCGGCAGCATCACGCTGGGTATCGCTTTTCTGATACACCTGGTGTTGGGGATGGTGGCGCTCTACCACCGAAACACCCTCAGCATGCGCACGGGTGACAGCGTGCAGTTTCTGTCCGCGTACCTCGTGGTGCCGCTGTTGTTACCACACGTGGTGGTCATGGCCAACTTCGAGCGCGTGTTCGGGGTCAAACCGACCTTCACGGTCATGCTCGACTACTTCTGGAACCTGATCCCGATGGACGGGTTCTGGCAGGTCGTCATCGTCATTGTCGTCTGGATCCACGGTTGCATCGGCCTGTTGACGTGGTTGCGGCTGCGCGATAACTGGCCGCGTTGGGCGCCGTTCGTCAACCCGCTTGTCGTGGCAATTCCGATACTCGCACTGCTCGGTTTCGTCGAGGCAGGCAATCAGGTCATTGCCATGAGTCGTGGCACGACACGTTCGCTGTTCACGCTGACGGTCTACCGCGATGGTGTGCAGTTTCTGGTGTCGCTGATCCAGAACCTCGTGACTGGCTACTTTGTTGTGCTGGGTTTGACGCTTGCGGCGCGGGCCCTGCGGGTGTACCGGGTGTCGCAGGGCGACACCGTGACGCTGCAATTCGACACCGGCGAAACCGTCAACTCCAGACCCGGTTTGAATCTGCTCGAGATCGCCAACGAACACGGCATTCCACACCCCAATCAGTGTCGCGGACGCGGACGCTGCGGCACCTGTCGCGTGCGACTCGACGGTAACGCCCCGCTGCCACCGGCCAGCAGAATCGAGACGGACACGCTCGACCAGGTCTCCCCGGGGCACGCTGCACGCGGCGAACGGCTGGCGTGCCAACTTGCGCTGCCGTCGGGCCGGTTCACGGTGCACACGCTGTTGCTGGCCGACCTCAGCGAGCGGGATCTGCCCGAGCGCGATGTGGCTTCGACACCGGAAGTTTCGGCGTGACCCGCTGGTGGTGCGCGCGCGGGTTCGGCGCACTGGCGCTGGTGTTGTGGGTTGCGCCAGTCGCTGTGGCCGACCACCACGGTACCGGCGACGTCGAGACGCCCGCAAAGGTGGAACAGTTTCTCGAGCTGCTGTCCGAGCCCGAGGTCGAGTTGTGGTTGCGGCAGCGCGCCGAGCCTCAGGAGGGACCGGTCGACGCCGTCGAGGCACACGCCGACATGCCCATGAGTTCGACCTTCGACAGTCTGCGGCAACGCATCCGCGTGCTCGCCCGTGTCGCGCCGGAGCTACCGACCCTGCCGGCCCGGGTGCGTGATGCCTGGGTCGGCAACCTCAGCCGCACCGAGATTCTTCGTGGTGCCATCTACCTGTTGATCTTTCTGTTCGTCGGGGCGAGTTTCGAGTGGCTCTACCGCCAATTCACCGACGGGGCGCGCACACGATTGTCCCTGGCGGTGATGCCCACCCTGAACGCGCGAGTCGTCGCGGCCAGCAAACGCGCGGCACTCATGATCGGTGGTCAAGCGGCCTTTGCCGTCGGTGCACTCGGCGCCTACCTGCTGTTCGATTGGCAACAGGCGATGGCGGAACTGGTGCTGACGACGCTCGCCGTGGTGTTGACGACACGCGTACTTTCCACCTTGTCGCGCTACGTGCTGGCTCCCAACTCACCGCGCCTGCGCCTGCTCAACCTGACCACCGCCTTCGCCAAGGTCAATCACCGCTGGAACGTCGGCGCCGTAGCGAGCAGCCTGACCTGCATCGCTGGCGCCAACCTCAGTGCGCTTGCCTTGCAGCGCTCGGGCAGCCCGGACAGCGATGCCGCTGCACTCGCTGTCACCGCCCTCGCGGGCGCGGTGTGCGCGGCGGTCGTGATCGGCGCGACCTGGCACACCTACACCGGATACCGGGCAGCGAAAGGGATCACCACACCGACAAGCTACGCCTGGCCGGTGTACGTGACCGTGTTGACGCTGTTCACCTACGTGCTGTGGTTGATCGGTGCACCGCGCTTTGCCGGCACGGTCGTGGTTGTGGGCCTGGTGCCGTTGGTGTTGAGCCTGGCGGGCGTCACGATCAACGACCTCTTCAACCAGGCCGAGCGCACGCACCTGGCCAGGCAAGCCGAGGCCGCCAATGCGGCGGCGGACGGCGAATCCGACGCCGATGCGCGCGAGCACGATGCGGCCTTGAGGCAACGTGACTTCGGCAACTACCGACCTGTGGCTCACCGTCTGCTGCGTTTCATCCTGGTTGCCGGCGCGTTGTTGTTATTGCTCTGGGTCTGGGGCTCGGACTTCTACAGCATGAGCCGAGACAGCAGTTTCGGTGGCATGGTGTTCGGCATCGTGATTGATGTGATCGCAGCAGCGCTGCTGGCGGATCTCGTCTGGGTGTGGGCCAAGACCGCAATCGACCGGCGACTGGCGGACTATGAGCCGCCGACCGACGGCCGTGCGCCCGGCCCCGAGGCGCGGATGGCCACCTTGCTGCCGCTGCTGCGTTCCGTGCTGATGATCACGCTGTTGATCATGGTCGGGCTGACCGTGCTGTCCTCGCTCGGCGTGAATATCGCGCCACTGATCGCCGGGGCCGGTGTGCTCGGCGTGGCCGTGGGCTTTGGTGCACAGGCTCTGGTGCGCGACATCGTGTCCGGCATCTTCTTTCTGATTGACGACGCCTTTCGGATCGGCGAATACATCGAGATCGAAAACCTGCGCGGCACGGTTGAATCGATGTCGATCCGCTCTCTGCGTGTACGCCATCACCGTGGTGCGGTTCACACCATTCCCTTTGGCGAGCTGAAATCGCTGACCAACCACTCACGCGACTGGGTGATCATGAAACTCGAGTTTCGGGTGCCGTTTGAAACCGACCTGAAACTGGTTAAAAAACTGATCAAGCAGGTGGGTGCCGAGCTCAAGGCCAACGAAGACTACGGCGACAGCATCATCCAGACGTTGAAATCCCAGGGCGTGCGGCGGATGGAGGAGTTCAACATGGTCATCGGCGTGAAGTTCATGGCAAGACCCGGCGAGCAATGGGTGATTCGACGTGACGCCTACATGAAGGTGCGCGACATCTTCGACAAAAATGGCCTGACCTTCGCCGAGCGCAACGTCAAGGTCGAGGTGCTCGGCGCCGATGCCAAGAATCCCGCGGTGCAGGAAGCCGCGGCCGCCGCGGTGCACGAGGCAACCGAAAACAGGCTGCCGCCGGCGCCAATCCCCGACGAGCCCTGACACCGCTTCTCCGGCGGTGGCGCTCGGCAGCCGATCCGCTCAGCCCAGGTGGTCGCGCACCGCCGAGAAGAAGCCGATGGCGTTGGCGATCGCGCCGTCGGGCTGCGGGTCACCGTGGCTGCTCTGCACTGCCACCACGAGCGCGCGCTGCGGGTCGATCACCCAGGCCTGGCCATGGATGCCGACGCCGAACAGGTAGGGTTCGGCACAGGCATTCCAGTAACAGTAGTTGCGGTAGCTGATCGGGGCGCCGGGCAACTTATCGCGAAAATCGCCGCGCGCGAACGCGTCCCGGTCGCCGCCGCCGAGGGTGTCACGCACCCAGTCCGCGGGCAGCACCTGGCGGCCTGCGAGGGTGCCCTCCTGGCACACCACCAGGCCGAGGCGCGCGAGATCCCGTGCCGTTGCACAGACACCGCCCGCCGCGCGCGGCGCCCCGAGGCGATCGACCGTGATGTAGGCGTCTTCCTCGGCCGCCATCGGCTGCCAGAGCACGGACGTGAGCAGCTCGTTGTAGCGCGTACCGCTGACGCGTTCGAGCGCCCAGGCCATCATGTCCGTGTTTGGCGACACGTAGTGGAAAGGCCCGCCGTGCTCGCCCTCGCCCGCGCGGAGACGCGGGAAGAACGTGCGCAAATCACTGGGTTGTTCACCCGGTCCGAGTGGATTCCAGCCCTGCGCTTTGCGGTATTCGATGATGGCACCGTCGGTCGCGAGGTAATTCTCCTCGAACCGGATGCTGACTTGCATATCGAGCGCCTGCCGCAGGGTAGCCCCGTCCCAGGCACTGCCGGCGAGTTCCGGCAGCACGCTGACGACCGGTGTGTCTGCACGTGTGCCGGTCTCCGACAACACCGCCCCCGCGAGCAGCCCCAACACGGATTTTGAGACCGACATCAGGATGTGTGGCAGGGCCGGGCCCTGCCCGGCGGCGTACCACTCGTGCACCACCCTGTCACCGTGCAGCGCAACGACCGCGTCGACGGCACCCTGGTCCAACCACTGCGCCGCAGTGAGTGTTGCGCTGCTGTGCCCGGTGAACCGGATGCCGTCGAGTGCTGTCGACGTGTCCCGCAGTGGGCGCTTCGCACGTCGGTCGCGCAGGATCGGCGCCGCCGGCACGATCTCCCGCACGTGGTTGAAAGCCCAGCGGCAGTGGGGTGCCTGTCGCCAGTTGCCGAGGTGGACCGGGTCCTTCGGTTGCCTGGCGCTGCCGCTGTTCGCGCTCACCGTGGTCTCCTGTGGCAGGTGAAACCGGACACGCGTTCCGGCGTACGCCATACTATGCGTTCACACGCCACCTGGGTCCACCGTGCGAGAGGATGTCGACGTCACGGATGCGCTGTTGCTGTCACAGCCGGCTTTCCTCGACGTGCGCGCACCGGTGGAATTCACCCGTGGCGCCGTGCCCGGCGCGGTGAACCTGCCAATCCTCGACGACGATCAGCGTGCCGAGATCGGCACCGTGTACGCCGATGCCGGGCAGGACGCGGCGATCGAACGGGGTCTGGCGATGGCGACGCCGGCGGTGCGCGCGCAACGCCTTGCGGCCTGGACAGCACACACCAACGCGCACCCCTCAGGCTACCTCTACTGTTTTCGCGGCGGCTTGCGGTCACGCACGGCCCAGGCCTGGCTCAGCGACCAGCATGTGCACTGCCCGCTGGTGCGCGGCGGCTACAAGGCGTTGCGGGCCCATTACCTCGCCACGCTGGACCGGTTGTGCGCCGCGAGCCCGCTGATCGTGGTCTCCGGGCAAACCGGCTGCGGCAAAACCGAGCTGATCACCGCCTGGGGCCGCTCGCTCGATCTCGAGGGGCGCGCGCGGCACCGTGGCAGCGCGTTCGGCGGGACCTTCCAAGACCAGCCCAGTCAGATCGATTTCGAAAACCGCATCACGCTCGACTGGCTGCTGCTCGCGTCGTCCGGCGAGGCACCGGTGCTGATCGAGGCAGAGTCGCAACTGATCGGACGCCTGTTCATCCCGGTGCCACTTCAGGAGGCGATGCAGGCGGCCGACAGCGTGGCCCTGGTCGCCCCGTTTGACGCCCGCGTGGCGCGCCTCCGCCACGACTACGTCGATCACGCCCTGGCGCATTTCCGCGGCCAGGATCACGACGACCCCTACGCGGCATTGAGCCGTTTCGTGGTCGCCAACCTCGAACGCATCCGGCGCCGTCTCGGCGGCGCGCAGACCGATGACCTGGTCGCGGCGGTCCCGGGTGCGGTGCACGCGTTGCAAAGCGGCGCCGACACGGCCGGTTTCGATGCGATCATCGCCACGCTGCTGTCGCGCTACTACGATCGGCTCTACGACCACAAGGCGCGGTCACGGCCTGTCCAGCCGGTGTTCACCGGCGAGCACGACGAAATCCTCGACTGGCTCGGGCAGCAACGGCAGTGAGCACGCGCGACCTGGTGCTGCTCGGTGGCGGCCACGCGCATGTGCTCGCGATCCGCGAGCTTGCCATGCGCCCCGCACCCAACACGCGCATCACGCTCGTCTCCGAGCAGACGCTGACGCCCTACTCCGGCATGCTGCCGGGTTACGTGGCCGGCCACTACAGTTTCGAAGAGACGCACATCGACCTGAACCGGCTCTGCCAACGGTGCGGGATTCGCTGGGTGCACGCGCGTGCCACTGCTCTCGACCTCGATGCGCGCAACGTGCTGCTGGAGCACGGCGCACCGGTGGCGTTTGACTGGCTTTCGGTCGACACCGGCTCGCGCCCGGACACGTCCACGCCCGGGGCCGCAGCACACGCGGTCGGGGTGAAGCCGGTCAGTGGGTTCGCCGCGCGTTGGCAAGCCGTGCTCGACGACGTTGCGCGGGGCGACGCGCCGTCGTTGCACATCGGCGTGGTGGGCGCCGGTGCGGGCGGCACCGAACTCGCGCTCGCGATCGCACACCGGCTGCGCGCGGTCGGGGCCGTGCGCATGCACCTGGTGTTCCCGGACGCCGCCCCCGTCTCGGGCTACCCGTCCTCGGTGGTGCGCACCGTCGACGCGGCCCTGACCGCCCACGCCATCGAACGCCACCCCGGTTTTCGGGTGAGCGAAGTCACCGACGGTGCCTTGCACAGCACCGCCGGCGAGGCGCTCGCGCTCGACCACATCTTGTGGTGCACGTCGGCGGCGGCGCCGAGTTGGCCCGCTGCATCGGGCCTTGAAACCGATGAACGCGGGTTCATCACGGTCGACCCGACCTTGCGCAGTGTGTCGCACCCGTTCGTCTTCGCCGCGGGCGACATCGCCCACATGCCCTTTGACCCGCGGCCCAAGGCCGGCGTGTACGCCGTACGCCAGGCACCGACCCTGACGGAAAACCTGCGGCGCACTGCCGCCGAGAAGCCGCTGAAACCGATCCGCCTGCAACGCCAGTTCCTCTCGCTGCTGTCACTCGGCAGCAAACGGGCCGTGGGCACGCGGCACGGCCTGAGCGTCAGCGGCGCGTGGGTGTGGCAGTGGAAGGACCGGATCGACCGCGCCTTCATGACCCGCGTGGCCACCGCCGGCAGCGCGATGGCACAGTCGGCGTCGGCCCCGAAGGACGCCATGCACTGCGCCGGGTGTGCCAGCAAGCTCGGACCCGCGGTGGTCAGTGGCACCGTGTCGGCGCTGCCGGTGTTCGACAACCCTCAGGTGGTGCCGGCTTTGGCACAGGCCGAGGACGCAGCGCGCTGGCGGCCGACCGCGGGGCGCGACACGGTGCAGTCACTTGACGGGTTTCGCGCGTTCACGGACGACGGCTACCGTCTGGGCCGCATCGCAGCCAACCACGCTCTGAGCGACGTCTACGCGATGGGGGCCGAACCGCTCAGCGCGCTGGTCTGGGTCAATCTCGCCCACAACCACCCGCGATTGCAGGCCCGGGATCACCGCCGGATCCTCTCCGGTGTCGCGGATGCCCTGCACGAGCAGCGCTGTGTGCTCGGCGGTGGGCACAGCAGTGAGGGCGTGGAGACGCACCTCGGCATCGCGGTGACCGGTGAGGTGCCAGCCGGCGTCGCGCTGGCCAAGCACACTGCGCGCGCCGGCGATCACCTGGTGTTGACGCAGGCGCTCGGCACCGGGGTGATCCTCGCGGCCAACCAGGTTGGCGACGCACCGGCAGCGGCCATCGAGTCGGCGATGCGACTCATGCTGAACGACAACCGCGCGGCCAGCGTAGCGCTGGCCGAGGCCAACGCGCTGACGGACGTGACTGGCTACGGGCTGCTCGGTCACCTGTTGGAGATGCTCGACGGCACGAACCTCGCCGCGGCAGTGGACCTCGATTCGGTGCCGGCGATCGCCGGGGCCCTCGAGCTCTTTGCGTCAGGCTGGCGCAGCACCTTGCACCCCGCCCTGCTGCCCTTGCTCGCGGAGACCGACCGCGACCGCGACGACGCGCTCGGTGCGCTGTGCCTCGACCCACAAACGAGCGGTGGTCTGCTCGCGGCCGTGCCGCCTGATCGGGTTGACGCGCTGCGCGCGGCGCATCCGACGTGGGCTTGGATCGGCGAGCTGCGTACCTGTGACGCCGCAGACGGGCCACGTGTGCGGCTGCGCGGCGGGTGAACGCGGTGACACCGGTCAGCCGCCGCGCCCTGCTGGCCTTTGCGTTGGGGTGTCTCGGGTTTGCCTACGCGTTCGTGCAACGGGTCGCACCGAGCGTCATGACCGGCGAGCTGATGCGCGACTTCGGCGTGGGGGCGGCGGCGCTCGGTACGCTGTCGGCGATGTATTTTTACAGCTACGCCCTGATCCAATTGCCGGTGGGCATGCTGCTCGATCGGTTCGGGCCACGCAAACTCCTGAGCGCCGCGATGGCGGTTTGTGCGCTGGCCTCCTGGGTGTTCGCAAGCAGCGATTCCCTGGTCAGTGCATCGCTGAGCCGCGCACTGATCGGCGCCGCGGTGGCGTTCTGCTTTGTCGGCACGCTGACGATCATCAACCTGTGGCTGCCAGCCAACCGCTTTGCCACGTTGGCGGGGCTGGTGCAGAGTATCGGCATGCTGGGCGCCATGCTCGGTCAGGCGCCACTTCGCGCGCTGGTCGATGCCGTCGGCTGGCGCGGCGGGTTTCAGGTGCTCGCGGTGGCGGCAGGTGTGCTCGCGATCGCGATGTTCACGCTGGTTCCGCGTCGCTCTGCCTCGGCCCTGCCGTCGAGCGACACCGCTGTGCGCGCGACTGCAGCCCATGGCTCGGCGTGGGATGTGTTGCGCAACCCCCACACCTGGCGTTGCGCCATCATCGGATTCACGCTGACGCCCATCATGCTGGCCTTCGCCGGTCTCTGGGCTGTGCCGTGGATGGTGCAGGTGCACGCGCTGAGCCACGCGGTCGCCGCCGCCACAGCGTCCCTGTTGTTTTTCGGCTGGGCGGTCGGCTCGGTCCTCTCTGGCTACATCAGTGATCGTATTGGCCGGAAACGGCCTGTGCTGTTGGCCGGCAGTAGCCTCTGTGCACTCTGTTTCGCCACCTTGCTCGTTGTACCCGCGGCCTCCCAGCTTCTGCTCGGCGTGCTCTTCGTGCTGACCGGGCTCGGCGGTGCCACGATGGTGCTGACTTTCAGCCTGGTGCGCACCGGCAACCCGCCGGCGCACGCGGCGGCGGCGATGGGGGTCGTCAACACCTGCGTGGTCGGCTCTGGCGCGGTCATGCAGCCTCTGATTGGCTGGCTGCTCGAGCGCCAGTGGGACGGAACCACGGTGGGGGGCGTGCAGGTGTTCAGTGCCGCGACCTATCAATTCGCCTTCGCGAGCCTGTTGGTTCTCCTCGCCATCGGGCTGTTGACGTCCTGGACGCTGCGCGAAAGCGCGTGAGCGGACAGCGCTGCGTGGCCCTCTGCCCGCACCGATCAACCTACAAGCCCAACCACCAGAGCCAGGCGCTGGCCGTGAACACCGAGGCTGCCGTGCCGAGCAACACGGCGGTTGCGGCCGTGTCCTCAGCCCGCTTGTAGAGGTTGGCAAACAGGTAGGCGTTGATGCCCGGGGCCATGGCGGCCGTGACGATCGCCGACTTGAGCTGCGCGTCGGTCAAGGACATCACCTGGGCGTCGAGTGCGGCGATGATCGCCGGGTGAATGAGCAGCGACAACACGATCACCATGCCCGCCTCACCCAGGCGTTCGCCGAGGCGGTAGCGGGACAGCACAGCGCCGAGACCGAACAACGCGACCGGCAAGGCGGCTTTCGCCATCATGTCGACTGCGGCTTCGAGCGGCTCGACCAGCGTGATGTTCAGCAGGTTCGCGGCAAAGCCGAGGGCCAACCCGATCATGATCGGCGTCCTGACCAACGAGATCAGTGCCGTGGACAGCGTCTCGCCGAGCGAGCGACCGTCGGCTCGGGCCATCTCCATGGTCACCATGCCGACGAGGTAGCAGACCGGCGCGTGCAGCGACACGATCACGAAGTTGGCCACCAGCGCGTCGGCCCCGTAGGCGCGTTCGGTGATCGGCAAGCCCAGCAGAACCGAGTTCGCAAACAACGCGGCAAAGCCGACGGCAACGGCTTCGCCCGGGCGTCGCTTGAACAGCACACGGGCGCCGACAATGCCAAGTGTGAAGCACACGAGCGCGCCGGTGTAGAAGACCACCAGGAGATCAACCGAGAACTGCACCGCGAGATCCATCCGGTAAACCGACAGAAACAGCAGGCACGGCACTGCGAAGCCTTGCGCGAAGCGCATCACGCCATCGATGGTCGTGCGTTCGAAACCGCCGAACCGCGCAGCGCAATAGCCAACGCCGAGCAACAGGAAGACGGGCGCAACGATGGTCAGAAGTTCAGCGATCACATCAGGTATCCCATGTCATGCGGGGGGACAGGCCTGGCCTGTCAGTCGTCGGACGGCGGTGCACGGTCGAGTCGTTCACCGCAGTGGGGGCAACGAAGCGGTTCCTCCGGCTCGGCATCGCGGGCCGCCCGGTCGGCGGCAAATTCCTCGACGAAACCCGAGCTGATGATGCCGGTCGGCAGGGCGACCATACCGATGCCGAGCACCGCAATCACCCCGGCCGCGACACGGCCAAGTGGCGTGATCGGGTAGACGTCGCCGTAGCCGACGGTCGTCAGCGTGACCACCGCCCACCAGAGGGTGCCGGGGATGCTGGCGAACACCTCCGGCTGCGCGTCGTGCTCGACGGCGTACATCACCGAGGCGGCGATCAGCATCAACATCAACAGCATCACGGTGCTGATGACGATCTCCTCCCGCCGACGCTCGATGCTGCGGTGTATCAGGCGCATGGGCCGGCTGTACCGGCTGAGTCGAAACAGGCGGATGATGCGAAACACCCGCAGCAGGCGCAGCACCCGCATGTCGTCGATGCCCGCGATCGTGAGGTAGAACGGCAGGATCGACAACAGGTCGATGAGAATGGCGGGCTTGAGTGCGTAAGCGATGCGGCCGGACAGCGGGTGGCGGTACTGCGGGTGTTCCACGCAGGACCACACGCGGGCGATGTACTCCACCGTGAACACGGCGATGGTGCCGGCTTCGACGGCCACGAACAGCGTGCCGTACCGGGTTTCGAGCGCCGGCATGCTTTCGAGCAGCAGGCAGGTGACGTTGAGCAGGATCAACCAGGTGATGGCGTCCTCCACCCGACGGCCAAGCGAACTCTGGTCGTGGGCGTCGAGGTGGTCGCTGTCCAGCACCGACCAGACGCGTGCTCGCAGTGTCGTGCGCGACCCCGCAGCCCGACCGGTCACGGAAACAGCGCGACCTGCTCCAGACCGGTGGTCTCGACCTGGTCGAACATCACGTTGAAGTTCTGCAACGCCTGCCCTGCCGAGCCCTTGACGAGGTTGTCGAGGGCCGCGATGACAATCACCCGCCCGGGAATGCGGTCGGGTCGGACCGCCAACATCACGCGATTCGAGCCACGCACGAACTGGGTCTGCGGCAGCGCGCCCTCGGGCGCCATGAACACGAAGGGCTCATCGGCGTAGCGGGCCGCGAGGGCGGCCTCGCAATCGGCTGCCGTGGCACCCTCGGCGAGCTTGGCGTAGCAGGTGACGAGCTCGCCACGGGACATCGGTATCAGGTGCGGCGTGAAATTCACGGTCACCGCCCCGCCGGCGGCGACTCCGAGTTCCTGCTCGATTTCAGGTGCGTGGCGGTGGGTGCCGACCGCGTACGGCGACAGGCCCTCGCCCGCTTCGGCGCCCAGGGTGTTCTGCTTGAGCGAACGTCCGGCCCCGGTAAGACCGGACTTGGCGTCGATGATGAGGTCGTTGTGCTGCACCAGTGCACCGGTCAGCAGCGGCACCAGGGCCATGAGCGCCGCGGTCGGATAGCACCCCGGGCAGGCGACCAGGCGTGAACTTGCGATGGCGCTGCGGTAGTGCTCTGTGAGGCCGTAGGTGGCACCGGCGAGCAACGCGGGCGCGCTGTGTTCGCCGTACCAGGCGGTATAGGTGTCGAGGTCACGCAAGCGGAAGTCGGCCGACATGTCGATCACTTTGACCGACGCAGGCAAATCGGCGATCACCGCCGCGCTGGTCGCGTGGGGCAGCCCACAGAATGCGGCGTCGACGGCGCGCCAATCGACGTCGGCGTTTGTCACCAGGTCGGGCAAGCCGTGGTGTGCCAGGTGCGGGTAGACGCTGCCGATCGGCTGGCCGGCGTGCGCGTTGGCCGTCAACGCCGCGATGTCGATCGCCGGGTGCCGCAGCGCCAGTCGCACCAGGTCGGCGCCGGTGTAGCCGGATGCTCCGATGACTGCGACACGGATGGGCTGCGACATGACAGGACTCGATTCGGTGACGGTAGCCGGCCATTCTAGCAAAGACTGGTGTACCGCCACGGGCTCCACGGCCGCACGCCTGTTCCCTTGGCCGGAGCGTCGTTTCACGTGTCAACCGAACCCTGGCAGTGCGCCCGTGCGACGACCGGCTCGGTCCAGAGTGGCCGGTGGCGTGACGTGACGGTGCCACCTGCGCGGGTCGGCTCGGAGGTCCTGTGTCATGCCTCCGGTTGTGTGCCACCGAGTATGCGGTTGACGACATCGGCCACCTGGCTGACATGGGGCTCGCGCATGAAATCCTGGTGGGTGACATCCACGCTCTGAACGGATTGGGTCGTACTGAGCTTCTCCCAGCCACGCATGAACGGGGTGATCTCCGCGTTGGCGGTCTCGAAGGTGCGGCTCATGAGGATGTTGAGGTGCCCGTCGAAAGGTCGCGCACGGTAGTTTCTGAACGCGGTTTCGCACGCGTTGTGCACCTGCGCCGTGTGGCCCACGTCTTCTTCGGACCGGTCGCGAACAGTGTTTCGGGTCAGCCGTTTGAGCTGTGATACGACACCGTGCCGCAAACCGCTGAACTGACCCTGAGCCACGAATTCGTACGCGAGGTAGGCATTCCAGCCCCAACGCGCTGCCGGGTGGCCGTGGATGATCGGGGCGATGGCATCGGCGATGATGAGGTGCCCCACGTCGAGCTCGCGCGCCTTCAGCTGGTGCACCAGCTCGATCATCAGCGCCGAGCCGAAACAGTAGCTGAGGAAATGAAAGGGGCCGTCCTGCTGCACCCGAAGAATGTCCTCGAGGTAGTCTGACACCATGTCAGCGACGTTGTCCGAGGGCAGCTCGGTGCCGTCGATGCCCTTCGGCTGCAGCGCGTAGACGGTGTAGTCGGCGTGCAAGCGCTTTGCCAGCGGGCGGTAGAACAGCGCATGACCACCCCCTGCGTGCAGGCAGAACACGTTGCGGCTTGGTCGGCTCTGGCCGTTGCTGTCCGCCGGGTCGACGGACGCCGCGGCCCGCAGGGTGACGAGCGACGGGATCGCGCCGGTGTGCGCGTCGTCTGCCAGTTGTTCAGACAGGCCGGCGACCGTCGGAGTCTCGAGAAAACGCGCCAGGCCGACCTGCTTGCCGAACCGGGCTTTGCAGGTCTCGATCAACCGCAGCAGGTTCAACGACGTGCCACCGTTGGCAAAGAGGTCGCTGTCCATGCTCAGGGGATAGCGGTTCAACTCTTCCTCGAACAGGCTCAGCACCTCCATGTCGCGTTCCGATTTGGGCTCGACGATGCCACGGAGAATCGTCTCGCTACGCGGCGAAGCGGTGCCGGCAGCCGCGGGCTGTTCGGGTGCGGCCACCCGCGCGACCACGTCACCCAGGTGGGCGTCCGGGTTGTCGAGGCAAGCGCGAAGGCAGTCGAGAAAGCGATCGGCCAGCGCGGAGACGGTGGCGTTGTCCATGCGGGTGCGATCACCCGCCAGGGTGACGCAGAGGGTCTCGCCCGGGATGACGGTCACACCCAGCGGAAACCCGTTGACGGTGCCCGACCGGTAGTCCTGGATGCAGGGCTGCGCCACGCCGTCCGGTTGAATGGCAGGCAGGGTTTCGATGGCGAGTACGGAATCGAATGCGACTGTGTGCAGCGCGGGTTCGCCCTGTCGGATGATGTCAGCAAGTGGCAGGTGTTCGTGCAGGGTGGCTTCAAAGAGACCCGCTTGCAGCGCAGACAACCAGGCCGTGAGCGGCGCGTCGGTGTCGGTGCGGGTCCGCAGCGGCAGCACGTTGGTGAACATGCCCGCGATGCGCTCCAGACCCTCGAAGTCACTGCTTCGCCCGGTCGTGACAACGCCGAACACCACGTCCGTGCGCCGGGTCGCGCTCGCGCAGGTGAGTGCCCAGGCGCCCTCGAGCACACTGGCGAGCGTGATGCCTTTTGACTTGAAGGTCGAGGTGAGCTTCTCGGTGAGTTCACTCGAGAGCGTTCTGTGCGCGGTGAACGTACCGGGTGTCGCCTCGACACCGGACGGTGACGGCTGTGCCACAAGCGTGGGCTGCGTCAGTCCGCGCAGGCGATCGCTCCAGTAGCGTCGTGCAGGCTCCGCCGGTTGGCGGTCGATGAACCGGCGGTACGCGACGTAGTCCGCGCCCGGTGGCGGTGCGCCGGGGGTGTCGGCGGCGTCGTTCGCGCACTGCGTGATCAGCTCCCCGATGATCAGCGCGGACGACCAGCCGTCCAGCAACACGTGGTGGCAGGTCCAGAGACACCAGACCGTGGACTCATCGAGGGACGCGCAAAAGAAGCGGGACGCCGGCGCCTTGGCCAGATCCAACGGCGTCTGCCGATCGCGTTGCAGGTGCGCGTCAATGCGTTGCCGCTGCTCGTCGGCCGGCAGACCGGTCCAATCCGCGTGGTTGAACGGGGCATCGCACGCCCGGCGCACCACCAACAGCGTGTCGTGGGTTTTCGTGGTGTTGACGGACGCTCGCATCATCGGGTGCGCCCGGTGTACGGCCGTCCACGCGCGTTGCAAGCCCGCGATGTCGTACACGTCCGTGAGGCGAAACTGCACCTGCACGGTGCCGCCCGGTTGGTTTCGGGCGCGATTGACCGTGTCGTACACCCAGAACGGCATCTGCAGGCCGGACAGCGGGAGGATCGCCTCCGGGGTGGTTTTGTTCGCTTGGCTCATCGGCGCGTGGGGTGATTGCTCGGGTCGGTTGGCTCGGGTCGGCGTGCACCGGACCCGGGTGTCCTGTCGAGCCCGATGCGCTGGTGTCAGCTCTTGGACCGACCGACCAGATACGCGTTGATCTGCGTCAGGCTGCCGAAGTGCTCCAGCAACACGTCCTCGGCCGGCACGCTGATGCCGCTGGTTTCCTCGATGAACCCGACCAGCCGCATCACACCCAGTGAGTCGACCAGGCCCGACATGAGCAGGTCGTGATCGTCGGGCAGCTCGGTCTCGCCGTTGCGTACGATGTCGTTCAGGATGAACGCGCGTACGGCGTTCATGTCGATGAGTGCGTTGTGTAAAGCCGTCATGGTGTCGTGATGTCTCTCTGGCGCTGGTCTGCGAGGGTTTTGCGGTCGATCTTGCCGCTGCTCGTGTGCGGCAACGACGTGGCGATGTGCATCGACTGCGGCACCGCGTAGCGCGGCAGCTTCTTCTGCATGTGGTTGAAAAGGTGCTGTTCTGTCAGTGCGGCGTCGGGCTTGAGCAGCACGTCAGCCATGATGACCACGTTGTCGGTGGCGTCCACCACGGCGTAGGCCGCACCCGCCTCCACGCCATCGAGGCTCAATAAAACGGACTCGACTTCGTCGAGTTCGACCCGGTGTCCGCGGGTCTTGACCATGCGGTCCATGCGGCCGAGAAACCGCAACAGGCCGTCCGCGTGGCGAATCACCCGGTCCCCCGTGCGGTAGTACACGTTTGGAAACGGCCCGTGTGACGGGCGCAGCAGGAACGCGCGTGCGTTGAGGTCGGGCCGGTTCCAGTACCCCCGGGTCAGCGTGGAACTGCGAATACAGAGCTCGCCCGATTCACCTGGCTCGCAGTCGTCGCCGTGCTCGTCGACGATCAGGTCATCGGAATTGCGCGAGACGGTGCCGATGGGCAAGGGTTCGTCGCCTGGCGGCAGGGGGTCAGGCACGTCATAGCAGGTGCAGGACGGCGCCTCGGCCGGACCGTAGACGTTGGTCAGTCTGACACCCGGCAGCGCCTGCATCAGTTGGCGCAGTTGCCGTGGCGCATAGGGTTCACCGCCGAACATCAACCAGCGTAGCGAAGACAGGTCACGTTGCTCGATGGCGCCGTGATCGACCATGGTGATCAAGGTGTACGGGACCGTGAAGACCACCGAAATCCGCTCGGACTCGATGTACTGCGTCCAACTCGCCGGAAACCGGGTGACGGCCTCTGGCACCAGGACCACGGTGCCACCGGCCCGCAGGGTGGAAAAGAAATCGAAAATGCTCAGATCGAAATGCAGCGGCGCGTGACTCGCAACCTTGTCCTCTGCTGTCAGACCGACGTGGTTGCGCCCCCACTCGGCGTAACAGATGCTACCCGCGTGGGTGTGCATCATGCCCTTCGGTACCCCGGTCGAACCGGAGGTGTACATGATGTACCCGAGTTGCTGATCGATCATCACCACGTCGGGCGCGGTGACCGGGTATGTCCGAATGGCGTCCCAATTCGACTGGCGAAACGGCAACGCTTCGTCCACGCCGATGACATGCAGGGGCGCGATCGAGGCCGGCAGAGCCCGCACCGTGTCCACCAGTGCATCGGCACTGATCAGGGTGTCGATGCCGCAGTCGTCGAGGATCAGGGCGAGCCGGTCGACCGGCATCGTGGGGTCGAGCGGGACGAACGCACAACCCGCCTTGAGGACACCGTAGATGGCCACACCCAGATCGAGACCCTTGTGCAGGAACAGGCCAATGCGGTCTTCGAGGGCGACTCCGCTGGCCAACAGCGCGTGTGCGAGCTGATTGCTGCGTTCGTCCAGTTCGTGGTACGTGAGCGTCTCGCCGTTGCAGCTCAGCGCCGGGTGCTGCGGTGTGGCGTGTGCGTGCGCAATCAAGGGCGAGTGAATCAGAAATCCGGCCACGGTAACGACCCCATTGTGTGTTCTAGAGCCCGTGCATCCGGGCAATAATGTTGCGTTGAATGTCGACGGTGCCGCCATACAGGGTTGCGCCCACCGCGTCGCGCAGATCCCGCTCGACCCCGGCGTCCGTGGTGTAGCCAAGGCCCCCGTGAATCGCGATGGCCTCCTGGCTGCTTTTGACGAAGGCCTCGCTGAGTACCGTCTTGGTGATGGCCGATTCGCGCAGGCTGTGTTTGCCCGCGTCGAGTGCGCACGCGTTGCGGTAGAGCAGCAGCTGGCAGGTGTCGAGGCGGATCGCCATGTCGGCAATGCGGTTGGACACCGACTGGTGCTGACCGATCGGTGTGCCAGCACGCTCGCGCGTGTTGGCAAAGGCGATGGCGCTTTCCAGTTGGCGTCGCATCGCGCCCACCTGGGGCGCGAGCACCAGACTGCGCTCGTGCATCTGCGCGTGGTTGAAAATGCTGCAGCCTGCCCCTTCCCTGGCCACCAACGCGTCGGCGGGCACCCGCACGCGATCGAGTGTCAGCGAGCCGAACGGCACGGTGCGCAAGCCCATTTTCGGGTCGTTCGAGTGCCGGGTGACCCCTGGCGAATCCGTGTCGACGAGGAACGCGGACACCCCCCACTGACCGGCCGACGGGTTGGTGACGGCAAACACCAGCGCGACATCCGCTTCGGGCGCCATGGTGATGAGGCGCTTTTCCCCGGTGATCAGGTAGTCTGACCCGTCCTTCACCGCGGTGGTGTGCAGTGCGAAGGCATCTGACCCGCTGCCGCTCTCGGTGATCGCGAAGCAGGCTTTGGTCGTACCCGAGAGCATGCCCGGAAGGTAGCGTTCGTGCTGCGCCGCGCTACCAAATTGGATCAGCGCGGTCTGCACAGCCCAGATCTGCGCGGCGACCGCGAAGCCCAAGCCGTTGTCCTCGCACCCGTAACCGAGCGCCTCGAGGCGCAGAGTGGTGTCGAAGTAGCCCAGCCCGTCACCGCCCTGGTCTACGGGCGCATGCCAGCGAAACACGCCGAAGTCGGCACAGGCGGTCCACAGGTCATCGGAGAAGAGGCAATGTCGGTCGGCGTGCACGACGTCGCCGTTCAGGGTGTCGCGGGCAAACCGGGCCACGGCCTCGCCGGATTCGACTTGCGACGCTGTCAACGAAAAATCCACGTTGCCGCACCTGCCTCTTCGCCCTGGTGAATGGAATGGGGTCCGCCCGCGCCGGTCGGACAACCGGCCCCTGCGGCCACGACACACCGTGTCTCGACACGCATGGTGACCGTTTCGACGCGATCGTTTCGGCGATCACGGCACAAAACACCCACGCTGGCGTACGCCGCTGATCGCGCGTTCGCACGCGTGGCCGAGCTGTACTGGCGCGCGTTGGCCAACAGTGCACCGATCGATTGCCTCTGACGCCCCTGAGCGCACAAGTTCCACCGACCGCACCCCTGACCCCGCCGAGTGACAGCTGCGTAGCACTGCGTGGCGTGCGCATTGGTGGACACGAGAGCGAACTGCAACCGTGTCCTGACCGGTTGGTACGACGACGTGCGTGCACGGCCTGTGATGAATAAATCACAGCCGCCACCCGTTTACTGTGGTATTCGTGTCGGTCCTGCAGGCAACGAGCAGGCGCGTGTTCCCGGGCAGTGACGACGTCACTGAACCCGGCACGGTCTGCAAGGTCAAGGGGGAGCGAAGTTCAAGAGGGGTGAGCGGCAAAGTGTGACACACCGCACAAATGCCAAGGTTGATCTCACCAAGCCGTGCCCCGCCGACCAGTTCTCGCCTCGCGCCGTTGCGCAGGCGGACCGCACCCGTCAGTGTGGTTCACACCGATTTACCGCTGCTGTTGCCCCGGTCTCCCAGCAGCACGTTTGACAGTCAAGGAACCCTCCGATGTTGCGTCACCTTCTCCTGCTAGCCGCCTTGTTCCTGCCATTGGAGATGGCACTAGCCCACTCAAAGTCCGAGAACTATGTGTGGATCAACGTCGAGGAATCGGTGGTCTCCGGACGCTTCGAAATTCACTACGAGGATTTGGTCGACAAGCTCGACATCGACATCGATGCCGGCGGTGACCGCCTGCAAGGTGCGATCAACAGCCAGCAACAAGTTCGAGACTACCTGTTGGCGCACTTCTCGATCACCGACGCGACCGGCCCGATGCCGATCACCTTCTCGGCGACGACGCTGTTCGAAGAGAACACGGACTTCGTGCAGTACCCGTATCAGATCGAACGGCTCCCAGTCGGCAACCAGGTCACGGTGGCGAGCAGCATCTTCTTGCAGCCGGAGATGATGGTCGGCGACCGCTTGCACCGCAGCGTCATGGTCGTCGAATACAACCGCGCGGTCGGCAACGAATTTGGCTCGGAAAACGTCGCGCTGGTGTTCGGGCCCGACGCCGAACCCATGCAACTGGACCTGTCTGCACCGCCCAGCGTGCTGGTCTGGACCGACTTCCTGGTTCAGGGCCTGTTACACATCGCCATTGGCCTCGATCACATTCTGTTCATCGTGTTGATCCTGCTGCCCGCCGTGCTCCGAAACCAGAACGGCACCTGGGTTGCCCAGTCCGATTTCAAGGGCGTGTTGTGGAACACCCTGAAGATCGTCACCACCTTTACCGTGGCCCACTCCGTGACCTTGTCGCTCGCTGCACTCGACCTCATCTCCGTCAACATCACGTTCGTTGAAGTGGTTATCGCCCTGTCCATCGTTGCGCTTGCGATCACCAACATCTTTCCGGTGCCTCAGATGCACAGCCTCCTGCTGATCTTCGTCTTCGGGTTGTTCCACGGTCTGGGCTTCGCGTCCGTGATGGGCGACCTGCAGTTCCGCATGGTCCTGATCGAGCGCATTCTGGTGTTGTTCAACATCGGTGTGGAACTTGGTCAGATCCTCATCGCCGTGGTGTTGCTGCCGGTGCTCTTCCTGCTTCGCAACACGGTCATCTACCGTCCGGGCATCGTCGTGCCGGTGTCGCTGGTGGCGGCGGCAATCGCCGTGTTCTGGACCCTGGAGCGCACGGGGCTGGTCGCTTGATGGCCAACGACGCCTCACAACGCACGCAGGACGCCGCGGGCACCGAACGGATTGAGCTAGGCGTACCTGAGGACCACGGTGCAACGTCGCTGAAGCTGGCGCCGCCCGAACACGCGGTCGAGGGCGCATCGCGTCTGCCGACCGTGTTGCGGTCCGTTCACCGGCTGAACGCCGACGATCGCGCCCGGCTGGCACACTGCTCAAGCCGACTGGGCGTTGGTCTCGGCACCGTGCTGCACGGTGCCTGGTCGCTGCTGCTGCAACACTACACCGGCAACGATCACGTCGCGCTCTGCACGCGGACCGCACGGGTACAGCACAGCGAGGCAGCGTCAGACAGCGACACAGACCCGCCAGCCACGGCGCCGGTGTTGCTCGTCGCGGTGCGCGCCGATCAGACGACCTCGGTGTGGTTTCGCGCACTGGATGCTCAACTGCAGCAGACAAGACTGCATCCCGGGCAGGCATCGCCCGATGCCTTGGTCGAGTCCACGCTGGTGGTCGAAGACCACTCGGCCGCGTCGGGTTCCGATTCACCCGGTATCGGTGTGCGCGACGACGCGCCGCCCCCACACACACCGCTCACGCTGCGTGTCCGCCAGCGCGATGCCCTTGAGCTCGCGCTGGACACCAATGTCTCGCGCATGGCGGCAAGACAGTCGGGCCAGATGCTCGACCACCTGGTCGGCCTGCTGGACAGACTCTGCGACCACACCGACGACCTTGAGCGCTTGCCGCTCTCGGCCCTGCAGGACGCGTGGCTCGTCGGCACGTTGCTGCAACACCGGCACCACTACGTTGGATGCTCGGAAGAGGCCAGTCTGGTACCCGCTGTCGCGACCGGTGGGCCCGAGGCGTTTTCGTCGATAGCCGAGTGGATCGATGACACGTGCAATCGGTACCCCGATCGCGTGGCCATCGTCTCCGAGGGAAAACACATCAGTTACCGCGATCTGCAGCGTCGAGCAAACCGGTTCTGCCGATTGGTCCAGCACAACAGCGCACCAGATCAACGCTTCGTCGGCCTGCACTGTGAACGCAGCCCCGACCTCATTGCCGCCCTGATCGGGATTCTGAAAGCGGGCTACGCGTACCTGCCGCTCGACCCGAGCTACCCGGACAAACGCCTCACGGACATTGTGGCTGACTCTGGCGTCGCGTGGGTGCTCAGCTCGGCGGACCATCCGCTACCGGGTGTCAGGACGGTTGCCATGTCAGCCGCTGACCGGTTTGAGGACACCACGCCCGAACTCCGCGTTGCGACCCCGAGGGCGGCCTATCTGATCTATACGTCAGGCTCCACCGGTAACGCCAAGGGCGTCGTGATCAGCCACGCCAATCTGATCCACTCGACCCACGCGCGCGTCGGCCACTACGGCAACCTTGGAGACTCGCGCTTTCTCCTGTTGTCGTCGTTTGCGTTCGACAGCTCGGTGGCCGGCATCTACGGCACGCTGTGCAGCGGCGGCGCGTTGGTGCTGCCGTTGCCCGAGCAGGAAAAAGACACCGACGCCATCGCCCGCTTGATTCAGCATCACGGCGTGACCCACACCCTGTGTCTGCCCTCGCTCTACGGCGCGTTGCTCGAGACCGCAGACCCAACCCGGCTGCAGTCACTGCAAGCCGTGATCGTCGCGGGCGAAGCGTGCCGCATCGACACTGTGGCCCGTCACCGCGCCGCGGTGCCGCACGCCAGGCTCTACAACGAGTACGGTCCCACCGAAGCCACGGTGTGGGCGTCGGTGCAGGACATCACGGACACACAGGCCGGGCCTCTCCCCATCGGCAAGCCGATCGCCGGCACGCTACTGTTCGCCATGGACCCCGCCGGGCGGCCGTGTCTGCCCGGCATCGAAGGCGAGCTCGCCATTGCCGGCCCGGGCCTCAGCGCGGGTTACCTGAACCACGGCGAGCAGACGGGACAGCGTTTCAAGGCCCTGCACCCCGTGGCGCGAGCCCTGGTCGCAGACCTGGACGGCATCACCACGGCGTACCACAGCGGCGACGTGGGCTACCTGGGTGAGGACGGGGCGTTCCGCTTCTCGGGCCGCAGCGACCGCCAGCTCAAAGTGCGCGGCTACCGCATCGAACCCGCTGAAATTGAATCGTGCCTCGAGCAAGAGGACGGCGTCGGGACGGTTGTCGTGCAACTCGCCGAACCCGTGGCTGCTCGACCCGCCCAACACGCCGCACTGGTGGACACCCTGCTGCCGGCGCTGGCCGCGCTGGCGCCGACGCAACAGGCGCGCCTGCTCGAACAGGCCGCAAGCGCAACCGTGGCACAAGCCCACAGTGAATCGCCATGACAGTACCGCAGTGCCCCCGATCATGACCAAACGTGTAAAGCGCACAACAGCGTACGAGCTGCACCTCACCCTCAACGACGAGCAGTTCATCCGGCCGCCACGCGACAGCCAGCGGAACTGGCTGTTGAATCGGCTGATGCGGGAGACGGGCGAGGAACTGAACCACCTCGACCGCGTGGCACCGCATTTCATTGCGGGCAGTGACGTCACCATCGAGTTGGACCGCGCGCAGCAGCAGCTGAACGCGGAGGACATCATGGAGGATTGGCAGATACCCGTGATGCAGGCGATGGCAGCGAGCGTTGCACACGCGGACGCCGACGTCCTTGAAATCGGCATGGGCCGCGGTGTGGCGGCCGATTTCGTGCAGCAACGCGGTCCCCGGTCGCACACCCTGGTCGAATGCAACGACGATATCGCCCGGCAATTTCCGACCTGGGTGGCGAAGTACCCCGGCCGCGACATCCGCTTCCTGCATGCGATGTGGCAAGACTGCCAGGAACACTACCAGACCTACGACGGCATTCTGTTCCACACCTACCCGCTCACCGAAGAAGACTTTGTCGACCAGGTGGTCAACAGTGCAACCTTTGCCGAGCACTTTTTCAGCACGGCGGCGGCGCTCTTGCGACCGGGCGGTGCGTTCACCTACCTCAGCAGTGAAATCGATTCACTGAGTCGAGCCCACCAGCGCGCCCTGTTCGCGCACTTTGACACTGTTTCCCTCACCCTCCTGACCGATCTCGACATACCGGACGACACCCGCGACGCCGTGTGGTCCCGCGAGATCGTGCACGTGGTGGCCCGCAAGCATGCCTAGCCAGACCGACGACCTCAGGCGGCAGTTGAGCGCACTGACTGTCGAGCAACTGCACTGCCTCGGCGAGGCGGTTCGGCGCGAAGCGCGCGATGAACCGCCCCGACCGCAACTCACGGCCTACTACACGACGACAGGCCGTGCCGCGGTGTCGCCCGCGGCGCTGAAGCGCCGGGCTGCGGCTGCACTGCCGCCGTACATGACGCCCACCGTGTTCGTGGAAGTGGACGCGCTCCCGGCCCTGCCGAACGGCAAGCTCGACACCCGGCGTTTGCCGACACCCCTGCTGCTCAGAGAACGGGAGACACCCGCTGCGCCAGAGGACGCCACCTTTGTGCAGTTTGCGGCATTGCTCGCCGACCTGCTGGGTGTGGATCTCATCCACCCGGACGACAATTTCTTCGAACTCGGCGGTGATTCGATCACGGCCATCAAGCTGGTCTCCCGCTGCCGTGAGGCCGGGCTGAACGTGGGCATCAAGGCCGTCACGGGCGCGGGCACGGTGGCCGAAATCGTCGCGTCGACCCGGGCGGAGACACCCAAGGGTGTCACGCACGTGCACAAAGCCACCGGCCTCAGCCCGCTGACACCGATTCAGGACTGGTTCTTCGCGCAATCCCACCCGGCGCCTCAGCACTGGAACCTGGCCGGTGTCGTCGACTTGCCGGATGGCATGGATCCCGACCGGCTGGCGCGGGCGGTGGACGCCGCCGTCACCGAGTTGCCCGTGTTGGGCACCGCCTTCAGATCATCCGACGCCGGGTGGCGTGCGCTCGTACCGAGCACGCCGCCGCCGACGGTGTTCAGCCAACACGACAGCGCGGACGCCGAGGCCGTGGTCAACGCGCTCCAGCAGACGTTCAACCTGGAAGCCGGTTGGCTGATCCGCTTTGGCCTGCTCGCAGACGGGTCGTCGCTCGTCTGGGTGGCGCACCACCTGGTCATCGACCACGTGTCGATGGAGCCGCTGATGTCGGCGATTCGGCGCCACTACGCCGGCAGCGGGGCACCACTGGTACAGACCAGCGTCAGTTACCGCGACTGGGCACTGCGTCTGGCGCAACTGCGCAAGGACCGCACTGCAGGCGGTTCGGCGGCACCCGCTGTGGCCAACGGTGCCGCGACGACGCAACAGCGACCGAGAGAAATCGACTGCGACACCGCCAGGGTGATGCTCGACGACCTCGGGGCTGACACCGGATCTGACAACGGCATCACAGTGAACGACCTCGTGCTGTTGTGTCTGGGCAACGCGCTGCGTCAGACATTCGACGTCGACACGTTGGTTGTCGATGTCGAGACGCACGGCCGAGATCAGCTCGGCAGCGATGTCGATACCGCAGCCAGCGTTGGCTGGTTCACGAGTTTCTACCCCCATGTGTTCGACATGCCCGCGCACGAACCCTTGGCGGCGCAACTGCAGCGACTGGCGGACGCCAAGCCGAGCGCGAATGCGGCACTGAAACACCATCTGCTCGACCGGGTTGGCCACCACAACGGTGACGCGAACGCGCACCAGCCGAGCATCCTGTTCAACTTCACGGGTGCGCGCGCTGCCGAGACGTCGGACTGGCAACACCGCTTCCAACACTGGCAGAGCCTGCGCGACCCACAGAACGTGCGCGCGCACGACCTCGAGTTCAACGCCAGTCAGTCTGCCGAGGGGCTGGAGATTGTCTGTCGATTCCCGCCTGCACGGGTGTCGACTGCCACAGTGCAGGCGCTGCTCGACAGCGTCAAACAGGCCGTGTCGGGTTCGGCCACTGAGCTCACGGGCACCACGACGCCGCTGGACTACCCGGACGTCGACCTGAGTCAGGACGAGCTCGACGATTTCCTCGACAGCCTCGACGACTGATACCCGACGTGATGCGCCCGACTGCCCAACACACCAACAGCACCGCAGGCGTCACCCGCGTAGTCGCTGGCAGACAGTGTGCCCCGGCGCCACCCGCTTGTCTGACGGTGTGAGACCCCAGCGATGACACACAGCGACACCCTCACATCGTCCGATAGCCGGTTTCAGGCGGTCTTGCAGCAGTCGAACCTGACGGCCACCCAACTGACGCTGTGGCTCGGCCAGAAGCTTCACGCGGACACACCGCTGTACAACATGACGCTGTGCTTTCGGATCGAAGCCGCACTCGACCACGACGCGTTTCAGCGCGCTTTCAGCGCACTCGTTGATCGCAGCGATGCGTTCAACACGGTGTTCACCGAAGTTGACGGGATTCCGCAGCGCCGGCAACGCCCGAGCACGGGCGCTCCGTTGCCGATTGTCGACCTCAGCGATGCAGCGCAGCCGGAGATCGCCGCGCACGCGTGGGTGAAGCGCGCCAGCCAGTGCCGTTTCGAGTTGCACGCCAAGCTGTTCGATTCAGCCTTGATCTGCCTGGGTCCCTCGACGTACATCTGGTACCTGAATCAACACCACCTGATCGCCGACGCCTGGTCCATGACGCTCGCCTACCGACGCGTCTCGGAGGGCTACGGCGAGCTGGTGCGCGGACAGCCGATGGAACCCGCAGCGTGGCCCGCCTTCGAACGGTACGCGGACCAGGAGCGGCGACTGCGTGAGCGCGGCAACACGACGCCCCGTGCCGCGTATTGGGACGCCAAGCCAACGCACAGCGTCAACCTCTACAACGCGCCGTTTGGCGCCGACGGCAGCGCGCGGCCCGGTGCCCGAACCGAGCGCGTGTCGCGCACGCTGAGCCTGACGACCATGGCGCGCTTGCAACAGCGCGCGGGTGAACCGCTGTACCGGGGGCTGTCGGCCCACACGACGGTGTTCAACCTGCTCGCAACAGCCCTGTTTGCCTACCTGCACCGCGTCAGCGGTCAGACTGGCCTCTCGATCGGCACACCCACCCACAACCGCACCACACCGGACTTCAGAGACACGCTTGGCGTGTTTATCGACGTCCTGCCGCTCGACATCCACATCGACCCGGACGACACCTTTGCGACGTTGTACCGGAAGGTGCGTTCGGAAACGGCCAATGCGCTGAAACACGCCGAGCCCGGTCTCGTCAGTGCCGCACGGCACCGCGACCTGAACGTGTTTTTGAATTACATCAACGCCGAGCTCTCGGCCTTCGACGGGCACCCGACGTCGACGACCTGGGTGCACTCGGGCTTTGGCGACGCGAACCACCACCTCCGTCTCGAGGTGCATGACCTCGATGACACAGGCAGGCTTTCGCTGGACTTCGACCTGAACTGCGATCTGTTCTCCGAGCGCCAGCGCCGGTGGATTCCGACACACTTCTGCAACCTGCTCGAGGGTGTGCTCGACGACCCGCAGCAACCGATCGACGCGATCCCGATCGTCGACGCAGACGAGAAAGCGCTGCTTCTGACGGCGTTCGCGCGTGCCGACACCGTCGCCGATTCGGCACTGTGGCAGCCCACGATCGTGGAGCAGTTTCAGACACAGGTTGTCGCCCACCCGAATCGGCTCGCCGTGTGCTACGCGGACCAATCCATCAGCTACCGAGACCTCGACCTGCGATCCAACCAGATCGCGTCCTATCTGATGACACGGGGCATTCCGGGCGGCTCGATCGTCGGCGTCTTCCTTGAGCGTTCCGTGGACCAGGTCGTCGCGATCCTGGGCATCCTCAAGGCCGGTGCCGCCTACCTGCCGTTCGACCCGGCTTACCCGAAAGAGCGCACCGCGTTCATTCTGGCCGACGCCCAGGCGCCGGCGATCATCACCGTGGGCGCCCTGTCGGATCGACTGCCACGCGGCTCGACCGACGTGATCGACCTCGACGTCGAACACGACGCCATCGCCCGGCACGCGACCACGGCACCGCGTCACCGGGTGATGCCGAACGACCTCGCCTATGTGCTCTACACCTCCGGTTCCACCGGACAGCCCAAAGGTGTCACGGTCAACCACGGCAATGTGATGAGCCTCATGGGCGGGTTGCACACCAGTATATTCGCCGACATGGACACGCGGGAGCCGCTCAACATCGCGTGGGTGGCTCCGGTCATTTTCGACATCTCGGTGAAACAGATTTTCAGTGCCCTGTTGCAAGGACACACGCTCTACCCCGCGCCGGACCACACCCGCTTCGACGGCGCTGCACTCTTCGGCTTCTTGTCGCAAAACCGCATCGACGTCACGGACGGCACACCAGTCCACCTGAAACTGCTGCAGCCCGTGGTCGCCGAAGACCCCGAGCGGTTTCCGGTCAAGCACCTGATCATCGCGGGCGATGTACTGCCACGGGACGTTGTCACGCAGTTTCTGAACGCACTGCCGACGCCGCCTGACATCACCAACATCTACGGTGTCGCCGAGTGCACGGTTGCATCCACCTACTACCGCATTGCCGCATCCGACCTCGTCGGCACCGACACCCTGCCAATCGGCAAACCCTTGCCGGACCAGCACCTGTACATCGTGAACGAAGCGCGGCAACTGCAGCCGCTTGGCGTGTCGGGCGAATTGTGTCTGGGCGGTGATTGCGTGGGCAATGGCTACTGGCAACGACCGGACCTGACCGAGGCGGCGTTCATACCCGACCCCTTTGAATCCGAACGTACGGTATACCGCACGGGCGACATGGCCCAGTTCCGCGACGACGGGCACGTGGTGTTTCTTGGACGACGAAATCACCAGGTCAAGCTCAGGGGCTACCGCATCGAGCTTCAGGAGGTGGAGTTCCAGCTGCTCCGCTACCGTGCCCCGTTCAGCGCTTATGCCAAGACAGTCACCGACGCGGCTGTCACGCTGCGCCATGCGCACACGGACCGCGCGGCACTGTGGGGTTACGTGGTCGCCGATCGGCCGCTGGCCTTCAAGGAGCTGCGGAATCACCTGCGGCGGCACTTGCCGGACTACATGATTCCCACCCACTTCGTGCAACTCGATCGCTTGCCGCTGACACCGAATGGAAAGATCGACCGCAAGGCGCTGGCCGAAACCGAAGCGGATGAAATTCGGCCCGAGGCTGAACCCGACTTTGAAGCACCCACCACGTCACTGCAACGCACGCTGGTGTCGATCTGGCAATCGGTGCTTCGTGTCGAGCCCATCGGACTGCAGGATAACTTTTTCGACCTCGGTGGCGACTCGATCATGGCCATCCAGATCGCAGCCCGTCTGGCTGAACAGGGGTTCGAGATGACACCGAACCAGGTGTTCCAGACGCCCACGCTGGACGATCTCGCGGCCGTGGTGCAGCCAACGGCTCCCCGCGCCACGGCCGAGGACACCGCGGAAGGGGCCGTCCCGCTGTCACCGATACAACACCGGTTCCTGACTCAACACCCTGGTCAGGCTGATCACTACAACCAGTGGTGCGTGCTGCGGATGCCAGCTGACACCTGCATCGACACACTCGAGGCGGCGTTGGGTACACTGCTGGCCCACCACGATGCGTTCCGACTGCACTATGAGCAGACCGACGCCGGGTGGCGACAGGCGTACCGCGATGCCCCCCGGCCGGTTGCCATCACGCGGGTGGACGTGTCAGGTCACCGCGAAGAGGATCGGCAACGCATCGTCGAGTCGACCACGGCGTCAGTGCAGAGCGAGCTGGATCTCGCCACCGGCGAGCTCGTGCGGGCGGTTGCGTTCACCGGAGACGAGACCGATGCCGTTCGTCTCGCCCTCGTCGTGCACCACCTCGTCGTGGACGGCGTCTCGTGGCTCATCCTGCTCGAGGACCTCGACACACTGTACCGTGCGGCGCGGGCCGGCCGTGCGCCTTCGCTGCCACCGAAGACGGCCTCGTTCAAGGCGTGGTCGGAAGGCATGCGGCACGCCGACATCCCGGCGGCTGAGCGTGCGTACTGGCGTGAATCGTCGGCTGACGTCGTACCGGCCCTGCCGGCCTTTCTCGCCTCCGCCCGGCAACACCCCTACACCGTCGCGCAGCTCGAGCATGTGGATGTCACCTTGACCGCAACGGAGACCGAAACGCTGCTGCACACGGTGCCGCAGGCGTACCACACGAAAACGCCGGACATCCTGCTGACGGCGCTGGCGCAGGCCTGGCGTGACGTCACCGGGCAGACCACACTGCGCGTCGACCTCGAGGGTCACGGGCGGGAAGAGGGCCTGGTGCCGGGCTTGAGTCTGCTCAGGTCTGTCGGCTGGTTCACGAGCCTCTTCCCGGTGACACTCAGCGTGCCGACCGACGACGGGCCCGGGGCGACCATCGGACAGATCAAGGACACGCTGCGACGCGTGCCTCGTAACGGCATCGGCTACGGCATCCTGCAGCGCCGTGACCCCGAATCGATGCCGAACCCGGACACCGCAGCACCCCTGTTGTTCAACTACCTCGGCGACCTGGATCGGCTGCTGCCAGGCGAGTCCCGCTTTCGGTTTGACCAGGCGTTGGGGTTGTCACGGCACCCGTCGCAGACCCTGGCACATCCGATTGACGTGAGCGGGATCGTGGTCGACAACCAGCTGGAGATCCGCTTCCGCAGCCCGACTGAGCTCATCGGCGACGTGCAGCGCCTGGCGGATGCCTTTGCACACGCACTCCGCGACCTCATCGTGCACTGCAGCGAAGCCGATGTCGGTGGCAAAACCGCCACCGACTTCGAGTTGGTGCAACTCGACGATCAGTCTTTCAAAAAGCTGAGGTCGCTCCTGAGCAGCGCGGACAAGGCAGGCGGCGCGTCGACATGACGCTGGACAACGTAGCCGACATCTACCCGCTGTCACCGCTTCAGTCGGGTTTGCTCTTTCACGCGCTGGCGTCAGAGAACGACGGTGTATACGTCGTGCAGTACACCTGCCAACTGCGCGGGCAGCTGGACCAAGACCATCTGCGGACGGCCATCGAAAACACCGTTCAGCGTCACCCGGTGTTGCGCACGGCGGTGTTGTGGGAAGGCCTGGACGAGCCGCTGCAGGTGGTGCGCTCGACGGTTGCACTCCCCTGGGACACCGCGGACTGGCGTGGTTTCACGCACGAGGAGCAGGCTGCCTTCCTCGCCGATTACCTGTCGGAGGATCGCCAACGCGGCTTTGATCTCAGCCGTGCACCGCTCCTGCGCGTTGCACTGATCACACGCGACGACACGGCGTTTCAGCTGGTGCTGAGCGTGCACCACATGGTGTGCGACGGGTGGTCGTTGCCGATCCTCTGGGAGGACGTGCTTCGGCAGTACCACGCCTTGCAAACTGCGCAGCCGGTCGAGCTCGAGCCGGCCCGGCCCTACCGAGACTACATCGCCTGGTTGCAACACCAGGACCTGCAGGCTGCAGAGCCGTTCTGGCGTGCCGAACTGACCGGGTTCACAACGCCGACACCGCTGCCTCTGGCGCAACCTCAGGGTCACGACGGCACGGTTGGCACCGAGGGTGTGCAGGTCACGCACGCGTTGCCGGAGGACCGCACGGCACGGCTCACGGCACTGGCACGCTACGCCCAGGTCACCGTCAACACGGTCGTCCAGGCCGCCTGGGCGATGCTGCTGAGCGCACACAGCGGCGAAGACCGGGTGGTGCACGGCTCGGTGTTGTCAGGCCGACAGGCTGGCATCCCGGGCGTCGAACGCATTGTCGGCCCGCTTATCAACACCCTGCCCGTGCAGACCACGGTGCCCCCTCAAGAAACCCTCGTGCCCTGGCTTCAGGCCCTTCAGCGGCGCTTTCTCGCGTTGAACGACCACCACCTCACGCCGCTCAGTACGATTCAACGGTGCAGCGACGTACCGCGGGGTGTGCCACTCTTCGAGAGTATCGTGGTGTTCGAGAACTACCCCCAGGCACCGCGTGTGTCGGTGGGGTTCGAGCAAACGGAAACCCGTTTCAACGAGCAGAGCCACTACCCACTGGCCCTCCTCGCGGTGCCGGGCGCCACCCTCGAATTGATCCTGCTGGGGACCGGGCAACACTACGATCAAGGGCGTTTGGCAGACCTGCTGAACCAGCTCGAACAGCTGTTCGAGGCCATTGCAGAAGAGCCCGACGCGACGCTTCAGTCGTTGCAGCAGATGGCCATTCCGGCGACCTAGCCGGCGCGCGGTTACGGTGAAAAGTCCCCGATCGCGGCCGAGCGCCGTGGCGGTCGCCGTGTGACGTGTCGAGTGACATGAAAACGACTGGGGCGCTTGCAGTTTCGCGTGCCTAGCGCTCCGCTTGCCCGCCCTGCCGAGGTGTCGGCGCCAGACCAGCCGCTGCCCAGGTGGTCACGTGCTCCGCATCCAGCTCGAAGGACACCGTAAACGGGCTGCCGCACGCATGGCCGCCCGGGAGGTCGCACAGCAGACGCAGCGACAGTTCACCTCCGTCCACACTGCCAGTGACACACGCTGCATCGAAGCCGAAGAACTGCCGGACCGTCGGGTAGAGCAGTTTGTAGAGCGTCTCCTTTGCCGAGAACACCAGGGTGGCCCATTGGGACGCCGAATACGCGGCGTTGCGGTCCATCTGTTTGCGCTCCTCAGGCACCAGGGCGTGTTTCACGATGGCGTCCAGCGCGTCGTCGTGCGCCAACCGCTCCGTGTCGACACCGACATACGTGTGTGGGTTGGTCGACACGGCAACCACACACCGACCGTGTGAGTGGCTGATGGCGCCATTGACGCCCGGCGGCCAGACGGGTGAGCGGTCAGCGGCGATCGGCACCTGTCCCTGAGTTGGGCCGGCGCAGACGCCGGCGAGGCGCATCGCGGTCCGGGCCAGAGCCCTGCCCGCCAGGAACTCCGCGCGTCGGCTGGTCACGCTGGCCACGATGGGCTCTGGCAGGTCGATCTCCAAACACGCGAACAGCGCATCGTGAAAACGTGAGACGTCGTACCGGCCTTCAAGCAACAGTGATGCACCCGATGTCCATTCTCGAAACCGCAGGTCGACCAGGAACCCGCTTGACCGCGCCATGATGTCGGTGGTCAGTGTGCTCGGCGTGGCTGTGGGCAACGGTGAACGTGATTCTGTCATGGCTCAGACCTGCGCCGTGCATCACACACGACCTCGTGGTCCAAGTGTAGTGGCCTGCGCTCATGCCGCTGGTCTCTGCCTCGGGTTGCCGGTCACGCCACACGCCTGTCCACCGATTCATGTGCACGAGCGAGCATTCGATGCTGTCGGCTCGCCGAACGAGCGCGGGTTCAACGGCGGCGCCGCGGGTGTGAGAATCCGAGTTTCGAGTACACGATGAAGAGCCCTCCGGCGACGATCAACACACTGCCGAGCACCGTCGTCACGGCGGGCAGTGCGCCCCAAAACAGCCATCCCCACAGCACGGCAAACGGGAGGGAGCTGTACTCGAAGGGTGCCATCTCGTTTGCCTTGGCCAGGCGATAAGCCTGGCTGATGCAGTAAAAACCGACTGTGCCTGTCAATCCGAGCGCGAGAAAGAGAGCTGTTTGAAACAGGCTGGGCATATTCCAGGCGCGAAAGAGATAGGTCGCACTTGGATGAGCAAATTGGTCCATCCAACCCGATCCGAAAACCACGCCAGTCACGCCGCTGAGCAACACGAACATCAGCGTCAGGTAAAAGGTCATGCCCAAGGCGCTCTCGGAGGAACCAAGGCGGCTCGTGAGGAGAATCTGAGCGCTGTAGGCGATCGCGGACACGATTGCCAGAAGCATTGCCGGCTCGACCCTACCGGCATTCGGTCTGGCGACCAGAAACACGACGATAGCCGCCCACACGGGTAACCCGACTCTTTCCCCGAGAAACGGTCCCGCGAAGATGACGACGAAAAGCGGGGCCGTGTAGTACAGCGGCATGGCATCAGCCAAGGGCAACACCGCCAGCGCCATCGAAAACGTGGAAAAACAGACAAACGAGCAGAGCCCGCGCAGACAGTTCAGCGCCGGTCGTTTGGTTGAGAAACCCTTGGCCCCTTGCGTGCTGTAGAGCGCAATGCCAACCAAACAGAGGCTGACGACACCGCGTGCAAAGATGACTTCCTGGACGGCCATGCGATCGCTGAAAAATTTCATGATCACGTCTTGAACGGAAAACACGAACAAGCCAAGGATCAGCAGACCGATTCCAGCTACCGTGTTGCCGGCGTCTGCGTTCACCGTGTTGCACTGTGACACAGAGGTCGCTCCTCAGTCTCTCATTGTGATAGGGCGACACAGACCGTCGACCGAAAGCCCGTACCAGCACGGACGGCAGATCAGCCGCAACCGATTCCGATGCATCTCGACATGATTACGTGCACGCTGGCCCGGTGACGCGACGCACATCGGGCTCGGCTACGACGCGGCGCAGGCTGCACACGGCGCGGCAGGCCGTGCGCGATTCGGCCACGCGCGGCCAACGGTCGATCGTCGGGCCACTCGGGAACAGAGCACGGAGGAATACAAGCGCGCGTCGCCACCCGAGTGGCGCCGCGTTCACTCGCGCACGATTGCGGCGGCGATCCGATCGGCCTCCTCTGCCGTTAGCCTCGGCGGGTGCCAATCCCGACCCGGAGCTGCGTCGAGCAGCTTTTTGGTGTACTCGTGCTGCGGGTTGTTGAAGACATTGTCCGCCGTCCCGAATTCAACCATCACGCCCTTTTCCATCACGGTGATGTAGTCCGAGATCTGGGCCGCGACCCGGAGATCGTGGGTGATGAACACGATCGCCATCTGGTAGCGTTCCTGCAGCTGGTTCAGCAAGCGCAGCACCTGCTTCTGGATCGACAGGTCCAGTGCCGAGACGCTCTCATCCGCAATCACCACGTCAGGCTGCATCGCCAGCGCCCGCGCGATGCCGATGCGCTGTCGTTGCCCGCCAGAGAAGTTGCGCGGGTAGCGGTGCAACGCTTCCTTGCTCAAGCCGACCTGCTCGATCAACTCCAGTGCGCGCTCGTCGGCCGCTGCTGCGTCCATACCCTGCAGGATCAGCCCGCGCGTGACCATGTAGCCCACCGTCTGCGACGGATTCAGCGAACCAAACGGATCCTGGAAGATCATCTGGATGTTCTTTCGCGCCTGAACGAGATCCGTGCCGTCAAGCGCGAGGAAGTCTTCACTTTTGATCACCACTGAACCCGAACTCGGCTCGATCAGACGAATCAGCGCCTTGGCCAGGGTCGATTTGCCTGAACCACTCTCTCCCACAACGCCGAGGGTTTCACCAGAGCGTAATTGGAAATTGGCATCGTTCAGGGCATGGATGGACTGTGGACCTGTCTTGTAAATCTTGTTGAGCTGTTCAACCGTGACAACCGGATCGTCGTTTCGCCCGATCTCCGGTGTCCGTGCCGTCTCCAGCAATGGCATCGCATCGACCAGAAGCTTGGTGTAATCCTCCTGTGGACGCATGAGGATGTCTTCCTTGGGGCCTTGCTCGATGATCTTGCCCCAACACATGACCGCCACCCTGTCGGCGACATCGGCGACAACGCCGAAGTCGTGGGTGATGAATATCGTGGCGTTGTCATAGACATCCTTCAGCTCGTTGATGAGGTTAAGGATTTCCTTTTGTGTGGTCACGTCGAGCGCCGTTGTCGGCTCATCGGCGATCAGGATGTCGGGTTTGCAGGCGAGCGCCATTGAAATCACGATCCGTTGGCACTGCCCGCCAGAGACCTGGTGCGGGTAGCTTGCGTAGATCCGCTCAGGCGTTGGCAGTTTCATCTGCTCGAAGAGTTTGAGCGTTTCATGCTTGCGCTCAACGGCAGAAATTTCGGGTCGGTGAAGCTTGAAGACCTCGTCAACCTGGGCACCAATCTTTATCGAGGGGTTCAGCGCGGCCATGGGTTCCTGGTAGATCATGGCAATCCGCGCGCCGCGCAGCTCATTGAGTTCGGCTTGCGACAGTGTCAGCACGTCCGTGCCGTCAAAGACAATCCTGCCGGTTTCTATGCCCAGTCTTGGCGCGACGTCGTTCATGATCGCGCTGGTCATGACCGACTTGCCCGAGCCGCTTTCGCCGACCACGCAGAGAATTTCCCCGCGGTTGAGCGTGAAGTTGACGTCCTCGACGGCGTACTTGCGGTCGGCGCCCTTGGGCAAGGTGATCGACAGGTTCTCGACACGCAGGATTTCGTTCGATTGGGTTGTCATTGTGCACCTCGCACGCGGGTCGCCAACCGCGCCAGACGCGTGTCGGTGTCTTCGCTGGTTAAAGGGGTGTGGTACCTGTGTGACTCACAGAGTGCGCAGGTGCAATCGCAGTGTGTTTGCATGCGTCCTCTCCCTAGTCCTTGAGACTCTGCTCGCGCAGACCGTCAGCGAGCAGGTTCAGTCCGAGCACCAATGACATCAGCGCAAGCGCGGGTGGCAGCGCCGGGTGAGGATAGATCGACAGCAGCTTGCGGCCTTCGTTGATCGTCATGCCCCAGTCGGGGCTCTCGGGGCTCACGCCGAGGCCGAAAAAGCCAAGGGTGCCTAGCAGGATCGTGGTGTAACCGATGCGCAGGCAGAAATCGACCAGCAACGGGCCCCGGGCGTTGGGCAGGATTTCCCACAGCATGATGTACCACGGGCGCTCCCCTCGCGTTTGCGCGGCGGCCACGTAGTCGCGTGTCTGAATGTCCATCGTCAAGCCGCGCACGATTCGGAAAACCGTGGGTGAGTTGACGAACACCACCGACACAAAAATGTTCAACAGGTTCGGGTCCATGTAGAACACGCCAAAGGGGTCGGCGTTGAAGGCAAGCCCGGAATAGGCCCAGAGACCCACGATGAGTGTCACCGCGAGGTAGGCCCACAGTTTTTCCTGTTGTTGCTCGAACCGTGAGTAAAACAAGACGAGGAAGAAAATGATCGGAAAGGCGAACAACACCCCGGCGAGCACTGTCGGGAGGATGGTCTGGCGAATCTCAGGCGTGACCAACAGGTAGAACAGCAGGATCACCGGGAAAGCAAGGACCAGGTTTGCGACGAAGCTGAGCGCCGTGTCAAACCGGCCACTGAGGTAGCCCGCGGGCAGCCCGAGCGTGACGCCCACCATGAACGCGAACAAGGTCGCTGCCGGGGCGATCGACATCACGGTGCGGCTGCCGTACACCATGCGCGAGAACACATCCCGCCCCAATCGGTCACCGCCTAGCAGGTAGTGTCCCGAACCATCGCTCAGCGGCCAACCGGGTTTTTTGTTTTTCATGCTGGCAATCTGATCCAGCGATTCGTAGGGCGCGATCACGTCTGCGAAAACCGCCGTAAACACCCAGAACAACACCAGCATCAGGCCTGTCACGCCGACCCAGTTTTCGTAGAGCTTGCCGTACAGGCCGAGCCGCTCCCGGTATACCCAGGAGACGGCAAACACGACGGCCAAGCACAGCCACACAGACCAGAAATGCCCCACCGCTTGAATGAAAATCTCGCCCCAGCCGAGTCTGTCCATCGTCCCGTCCCCTTACTGGATGCGAATGCGTGGGTTGAGAAAGACGTAGCCGATATCGGATATCAGTTGCGTCACGAGTACCACGGCGACGGCGACCACCGAACAGCCGAGCAGCAATTCAATGTCGTTGTTGCCAGCGGCTTCGACGAGAACCCATCCGAATCCCTTGTAGTTGAACAGGGTCTCGACAATGACAACCCCGGTCAGCAACCACGGGAACTGCAGCATGATGACGGTGAACGGGGCGATCAACGCATTGCGCAGCGCGTGTCGCACCACGATCATCGGAAAGCTCACACCCTTGAGACGGGCCGTGCGGATGTACTGCGCGGTCATGACCTCAGCCATCGACGCGCGCGTCATGCGCGCGATGTAGCCCATGCCGTAGAGGGCCATGGTCATGACCGGCAGCGCGAAATTCTCGAAGGTGATGCCGTCGGTAGCGGACGTCGCGACGCCTTTCATCCACTTCAAGCCCACGGCACTGGAGGCGAAGATGACAGTGAAGATGACGCCGGACACGTACTCGGGCGTGGCCGTGGTCGCAATGGAAAAGGTCGACAGACTTCGATCCGTGCCCGACCCCTCCCGCATGCCCGCGAGCACGCCGACGACGAGCGCCATCGGCACCATGATGGCCATCACCCAGAACATCAGCTTGCCGGTGTAGTACAGGCGTTTTCCGATGATGTTCTCGACCGGCTCACGGAACCGCGTCGAGTCACCCCAGTCACCGACAACGAAGCCGCCGAGCCAACCGACGTAGCGCGCGACCATGGGTTCGCGGTAACCGTTCTTCTCGAGCCAGCTTTCCACCTGCGCATCGGTCATGCGCATGTTGTTCTGCTCCTTGGCGAGCTTTTTGAGGTTGGGTTCGAGGTTGGTCAACGCGAAAACAACAAACGTCAGGCAGATTGCCGTCAAAATCATCACGCCGAGTCGTTTCAGAATGAACAGTGCCATGGACTTTCCCTGGTGGAATCGGGAGGGCGGGTGTGCTGCAACACGCGATGAGGGCGTTGCATTGCGGCGGTGAGTGAAACGGTCGGGCGCGCCCCGTCTCCGCTACCCAAAAAAAAACCGGGAGAACTCGCGCCCTCCCGGCTTTTCAGTGATCCGCTCAGACGTCGAGCCAGATCTTCTCGTAGTGCAGTTCGTACGTCGGGTGCATATCTGCGTTCATGACGTAGTCACGGTGGTGGCGGTAGATCGAACGCCAGTACGGCTGAATGATCACGCCCTCTTCCTGCATGATCTCCTGGATCCGCTTCATCACCACACGGCGCTGGTCCGCGTCGGCAATTGACAGCGCCTGGCTCAGCAGCTCGTCGAACTCGATGTTGCTGAAGGCCGACTCGTTCCAGGCTTCGCCAGTGCGGTACGCCAAGGCCAGCACCTGAACGCCGAGCGGGCGCATGTTCCAGTTGGTCGAGGAAAACGGGTACTTCGCCCAGTCGTTCCAGAAGGTCGAACCGGGCAGAATGGTCCGCTTGACGGCAATGCCGGCGTCACGCAGCTGGCCCGCAACCGCGTCGGTTGTGGCACGGCGCCAGTCGTCGTCGATCGAGAGCAGCTCGTGCTCGTAGTCTTCCATGCCTGCCTCTTTCATGAGAGCCACGGCGGCGTCGGGATCGCGCGCGATCGCGGGCAGTTCGGCGTACTCCGGGTGGATCGGGCAGACGTGGTGGTTCTCGGCCGGCGTGCCGAGACCGGCCACGCCCAGTTCGAGGATGCTGGCGTTGTCCACAGCCAGCGCCAGCGCACGACGCACGCGTGCGTCAGCGTACGGCTTCGTACCGTTGACTTCGGCTTCCTGGTTGGTCCGGATAACGATCGTCGCCGCGGTCACGGCTTCCGACTTGGTCATGCCGATCGAGTCGAAGATCTCGACAAACTCGCCGTTCGACTCCCAGTTCATGTCGATTTCTTCGGCTTCGTATGCAGCGACAAAGGCTGAACTCTCGGTGCCGTAATCGATGAATTCGACCTTGTCGAGGTAGGCCTCGCCGCCCCACCAGGAACCTGCCGCACGCTTGCGCATGACGGTTTTGACGCCGACTTCGTGCGTCTCGATCTCGAACGGGCCGGTACCGGGCACGCCGTCAGTCAGGTCGCCACCTGCGTAGTCGCGGTGGACGATCAGTGCGGGGTAGTCGCACATGCCGGGGATGATCGAGATGTCGGGCTTCGGCAGGGTGATCGTGACCGTCATGTCGTCGACCTTGGTGATCACACCCTCGCCCACCTGGCCGGTCGCTTCGTCGATCATCGACGCCATGCGGCCCGCCATGGAGTTGCCCTCGGCCGACTTGTCGCACCAGCGGGTCAGGTTGAACACCACGTCGTCAGCGTTGAAGGCGTCGCCGTTGGACCACATGACACCCGGGCGTACGTTCAGGGTGTACACGGTGGCGTCGGCGTTGACGTCCCAGCTCTCGAGCAGGTACGGCGTGAAGGTGCCGTCGCGCTCGTAGCGCACGAGGTTCTCGAGGAAACCACGTGCGACGGTCGCCATTTGTGACCAGTCGAAGACGCGGGGGTCCGGCACGCGACGGACTTCCATCTGCATGCGCAGGGTGCCGCCCATCTTCTCGTGGCCTGCCGCTTCGGCGACGGTGGGTGCCGTCAGGCCGAGCATGCCGTATGCCGTTGCCGCGCTCGCGCCGAAGACGCTCGCGATCGCCAGGAACTCGCGGCGGTTTACGCCGTCGCCGGACTGCTTGGCAGATGCGGCCATCTGCACCACGTGCTCGGGCATGGGTTTGCCATCACGTCGAAAAAAAGTCATCGCCTTCTCCGATTGGATCATTTTGGTTTCGGTTTTTCGCCGTCGACGGACTGCCGCGGCGTTGACGGACGGCACGGCAGTGCGGCGCCCGACGGTGTCCACAAGATTGCCACGCCCGCGTACCGATTGCAGCGCGGTGACCTGTTTGGGCCGTATCCTATCAACAGATGCCCGTTCTGGCAGTACGTAGACTGCACCATAGTGCCAAAGGTAGTCGCATGGGGGACAGTTTGGGGTCAAAGTGCGACCCACTCGACAGCCGCGCCGTCGGCGCCCGAGCACGGGCGTCCCGGCTTCACCGACCCGCTTGCCGTGCGCCCCAACCTGCCGCGTGACAAAGCGGAGAGCAGCCTGATCGCGGTTCAGGCGATCGCGGCGGCGCCACCCACCGGCCGGGCAATGCCCTCGAGGTTCGAAAACGGGGTGTCTTTCGCCATGAGCAGAAAGTCCTGCATGTAGGCGAATTCAATCGCGTCGTCGCGCACGGCGGCGCAGAGCGTATTGAAGACGCCCGCGCCAAGCCGGCGCGTGACCACCGAGCCCCGCTCCGTGTACTCAGTCGCCGCCCAGTTCGGCAGCGGGCACACCCCCCTGCCCGACGCCACGAGGGCCATCATCATCACGGTCAGCTCGCTGGTGCGCACGCGTTTGGGCTGCACGCCTGCGGGTTGCAGGAACAAGCGAAAGAGATCGAGCTTCTGACGTGGCACCGGGTAGGTGATCACGGTTTCGCCGGCGAGATCGCCGGGTTCGATGTGCGTTGCGTGCGCCAAGGGGTGACTCGGGCTCATCGCGAGCACGGACTCGTACTCGAACAGCGGCACGTAGGTGACGCCCGCCAGCGGTTCGGGATCAGCGGTAATCACCAGGTCCAGGTCGCCGGCGACGAGCGCCGCCATGCCCTCGAAACTCAGGCCGCTGATGATGTCGAGCTCCACGTCCGGCCAGGCGCCCCGGTAGGCCTCGAAGGTCGGCATCAGCCAGAGGTAGCAGCTGTGACACTCGATTGCGAGGTGCAAGCGACCGGTATCACCGGTCGACATGCGGGCCAGCGCATCTTCAAGGGCAGCGAGCCGCGGCAACACCTCATCGGCTGCAGTCAACAGCCGCTGTCCGACAGCCGTGAGGCTGATCGGCTTGTGCTTGCGCTGCACGACTTCGGCCCCGAGGCGGGCCTCGATGTCGCGCAGCTGGTGAGACAGGGCCGAGGGCGTGAGGTTGAGCTGGGTTGCCACATCGGCGAGCGACGCCGCGCCGTTGACAGCCGCGACCAGTTCGAGGTGCTTACGCTGCACTTTCATTTGAATATTTCTCATTCAAATAGGCCGATAATTGAAATTGATTGTACTTGATGCACTGCCGATACTCCACCCACGCCCCTGACACGGAGATCACCCGATGCCATCGCCCCTCTGGTCCGTCGAACTGTTCCCGCCCCGCCAGCGTGCCGAGCGTTTCTGGCGGTGCATCGGCCAACTGGAGACGCAGTCGCCGGCCTTCGTGTCGATCACGTGCGGTGCACTCGGCGCGTCGCGTGACGGGGCCTTCGACACGGTTCGGGCCGTCCACTCCGGCACACGCCTGCCGACCTGTGCCCACGTGACCCTGACCGGCTTTCCCGAGGGCGCCGGACTCGACGCGGTGCAGGCTCTGCACGGCGCGGGGCTGCGGCGCGTCATGCTGCTGCGCGGCGACGGCGGATCGGCCTTGCCGCCGAACGCCGTGGCGCATTTCGTCGATCGGGTCAGGCAACGTCTGCCGATCGACATCGCCGTGGCGTGCTACCCGGATTCCCACCCGCGTGCGCGCTCAGCACGCACGGACCTCGACTGCCTGCAGGCAAAGTGCGCCGCCGGCGCCGATCGGGCGGTGTCGCAGATGGTGTTTGACGCTGATGCTTTCTTGCGGTTTCGAGACCGCGCCGTGCAACACGGTGTGTCGGTGCCGCTGCACGCGGGCGTGTTGCCGGTGGTGGACTTCGAGGCGGCGGATCGCCTCGCGAGACGGTGTGGCGTGGCGCTGCCTGCGGTCTATCACCGCGCCTTTGAAGGCACCGACGGACGTCGCGACGTGCAGTGGCAACTGGGATTGGACTTCGCCGCGGCGCTCTGCGAGCGGCTGGTTCGCGAGGGTGTGGACGGGCTCCACGTCTACGCGCTCAACACGCCGGGGGTCGCCACGGCGCTGATGCAGCGCGTGCACGCGCCCGCGCCTGCCACGGCGCTGCACGCCGCGGCCTGAGCGCCTGACCCGAGCGGCTAGAGGCCGACGGTGTGCAGCACGCGGTCGTGTTCGAAGTACACCTGAAAGCCGTTGTACCGCCAACTGGAAATCGGCGGGTCGCCGACCTCGCCGATACGCTGTTCGGGTTCGCCGAGTTTGCTGAGCACATCGGCCTTGGTGATGCCCCGCTTCGGCGCACCGTCGACCTGTTGCGCGCGGAAGCTTCCGTCGGGCATCGCGATGATGGCGGCCTGGGCGGTGCCCGCGGCGAACAGGCTGAGCGCGAAAACCGCGGCGGTGGAGTGCGTACGTGTCATAGTCTGACCCTCTGGTGTCACACGAGCTAGCGGCAGCGGCCGGCCGAGGTTTACCTCATCGGCCGGATTTTGCCGGCTCGCGGGCACCCGTGTTCGGCCTCACAGGATACCGCGTGCACCCCTATCTCGCCCCGACCGGGTTCAAGGCCTTTGCCCACCGAGGCGACCATGACGCGGCGCCGGAGAACACGTTTACCGCATTCAGCAGCGCCGTCGCGATGGGGTACCGCTACCTCGAAACCGACGTGCACCTCAGCCGGGACGGCGAGCTGTTTGCCTTTCACGACAACGAGCTCGATCGGGTCACGGACAGCCGCGGCCGCTTGAGCGAACTCGACGCAGCTCAGATTCGGCGCGCGCACGTCGGCGAGGTCGAGCGTATCCCGGTCATGGCGGAATTGCTCGAGGCGTTTCCCGACGTGCACTTCAACATCGAGCCGAAGTCGTATGCCGCCGTGGCGCCACTCATCGAGCTGATCCGCCACACACGCAGCGTCCACCGTGTCTGCGTCGGTTCCTTTTCCGGTCAGCGCATCGACCAGGTGCGCGCTGCGTTGCCCGAGGTCTGCACCTCGATGGGCCCGCTCGAGACCACCTGGGCACGGCTGCAGAGCCTTGGCCTGCCCACCCCCGGCATCGTGGCGCACTGCGCGCAGGTGCCCTGCTCGCAGTGGGGCATTCGGCTGGTGGACGCTGCGTTCATCGAATGCCAGCACCGGCACGGCCGGGAGACCCACGTCTGGACCGTCAACGAGGCATCCGAGATGCACCGCCTGATCGACCTCGGCGTCGACGGCATCATGACCGACCACCCCGCACGACTTAAAGCGGTGCTCGAGGACCGAGGGCTATGGCATTGAGCCGCGTGCAGCCGGGTTACGCACCCGCGTGAGCACCAGCAGACCGAGCACGAACAACACGAGAATGCTCAACAGACCGAGCCGCGAATTGCCGGTGGTCGCGGCGGTGACGCCGACCAACAGCGGTCCGATCACGGCGGCGGCCTTGCCGGTCATGTTGTAGAAGCCGAAGAACTCCGCCGCTTTTTCGGTCGGGATCAGTTGGCTGAAGACCGAGCGGCTGACCGACTGCACGCCGCCCTGGACCAGGCCGACAACGGCAGCAATCAGGTAGAACTCGAGCGACGAGTCCATCATGACGGCGGCAACGGTGACGGCCATGTACACCCAGATCGTGATGTGGATGCTCCTGAGCGCGCCGATCCGGTCCGCCAGTCGTCCCCAGGCGAGTGCCGCCGGAAAGCCGATGAACTGCACCAGCAGCAACGCCGTGATCAGCGTTTCCTGCGGCAGGCCGATGGCGAGACCGTAGTCGGCAGCCATCGCAATTGCGGTGTGCACGCCGTCGATGTAGAACCAGAAAGCGATCAGAAACCACCACACCTGCGGGTACTCGCGAACGTTCCGTGCCGTCTGCGCCAGCGAGGCAAAGGCTGCGCGGATGCCCGGTGCCTTGTCCCCGCGCGACGCAGGCTCATCGACAAACAACACCAGGGGCACCGTGAAGACCATCCACCAGACTGCGACACTGAGAAAAGACCAGCGCACGCCCTCGGCGGGGTCAGCCAGCCCGAACCACTGCGGCTGAAGGGTCATCATCACGTTCACCGCAAACAGCAGCCCCCCGCCGAGGTAGCCAAGCGCGTAGCCAAGTGCCGAGACCCGGTGGCGGTCGTCTTCGGTGGAGACCGCCACGAGCAGCGCGTCGTAGAACACATTGGCCCCGGCAAAACACAGCGCACCCAACACGTAGAGGCACACCGCCGCGACCCACTGGCCCTGACCGACGAGAAAGAGACCCGCGGTGGCAAAGGCGCCAAGGCTCGCAAACGAGCACAGCATGCGTTTGCGCAGGCTGCCCCGATCCGCCAGTGCGCCGAGCAGCGGGGCGAGCAACACCACGAGCAGGCTCGCCAGCGAGTTGCCGAGGCCGAGGTAGAAGGTGCTGGTGGTCGCCGAGGCATCCCCGCTCCAGTACTGCTTGAAAAACACCGGGAAGAAGCCGGCCATGACCGTGGTGGAAAACGCCGAGTTTGCCCAGTCGTACAGACTCCAGGCCCAGACCGCGCGTTTGGGTGACCCGGATGTCACGATGGTGCTTGCCCTGCACCGGTCTGCACCGACTGGCGGTAGAGGTACTGACCGAGCTGCTCGATCACTTTCAGGCAGGTCTCGGGTGAGCCGCGCAGCAGGTCGGTGAAGGTGTCACCCCGGATGCACAAGGTGTCGGTGTCGCTGACGGCGCGCACGGTCGCCGTACGCGGCAAGCGGCACAACACGGCTGTCTCGCCGATCACCGTGCCGCGGCCGCGAGTCCCGAGTGAACGGGTGCCCTCGCCTTGCGGGATGTCGATCGCGACTTCGCCGTCGAGCAGCAACCAGCATTCGTTGCCGGACTCACCCGCGACGCACAGTGTGCTGCCGGCAGCGAATTGCTGTCGATCGCTCGCAAAGGCCAGCAGTTTGAGTTGCGCTGTGGCAACCTCGGAAAACAGCGGGGCGCTGCGCAGCAGGGCCACTTCCTCATCAAGACTCATTCGGGGCTTACCTCCTTGGCAAGTTCAGGCACGTCATGTCCCTTGACGTTGACTGAGTGTGAGCCTCCGGCGCCGAGGTGCAGGTGCACCGGGAAGCGCGCGGCGTTCTTCGCGTGCACGGGCGACCAGAGCACGCTGGTGTCGTCGGTGAGCGCGAGCACACGGTCGATGACATCGGCCTCCGAATCGGCGTCCAGCGCGTCGAGCGCACGGTTGACGATCAACCAGGTACCGGGCTTGACCAGCGCTCGGGCCAGCGCCAGACGTTGGCGCAGCGCCGGCCGCAAGCTGCGCCCGCCCGGGCCGGGTTGGGTGGCCAACGCGTGGTCGACGATACGGCCTTCGAGACCGGCCTCGCGCAACACCCCCAGCACCGTCTCACGCACCTGCCGGTGCGCGCGCTGATCCTGACCGCTGAGCATGCCGAAGAGCGCGTTCTGCAACACACTCAAGCCGTCGGCACAGGCACCCGGGTCCAGCGGCTCCAGGGCGTCGAATCCGGGTTGGCCGACCAGGTGGCTCAGCGCGCTGCGGGCTTGTACGGCCCGTGCCTTGAAAGCGTCATCGAGGTCCACAATGCGGTGCCGAGCCGGCTTCAACGCCAGCACACGCGACAGGATCAGCCAGCGGTCGGCGCGCGACCACCGCGTGGTGCCGGCCCGGTCAACGCGCTGCGCAACCCGCTGCATGGCCGGAAGTTCGCGGGCGTCGACCAAGCCGAGATCGGCAAAGAACGGGTGGTTGTCCGGCAGATCGACAAACATCTCGACGAGTTCGCGGTTCACCTTCACACCGATCTCGAGCAATTCGTCCAACAAGCCGGCGCTGCGCAAGGACGTGATCCACAACCGCGCCGCGTCGTCGTCGGCCCATTCCCGCGCGTCGGTTGCCGCGGCAAACAGCAGGTTCTCGCCGATCGAAAAGCCGTCGATGAACGCCTGCGGATCGTAGCGCTGCACGTGCACGTCCAGTCCCTCGGCCTCGAGCGCAGCGGTTACCGCCGCTCGCTGCGACAACACCGCCTGTTGAAACGCGTGGTCGTCGGACGCGGCCAAGGGCATGCGCATGCCCATGTCGATCAACTCGTCGGTCGCACCGGTCGCGCCCAGCGCCCTGTGCAGGCGGGCGTAGGTTGCGCTCGAGGATTCAACCCAGCTGTCCTCGGGCCGGAGCGGTGTGTTGCCCGCGCGCTCGGCGAGCTCGCGCTCCGCGTCAGGTTCGACCTGTTTGGGCGTTTCAACGCAGCCATAGTGCAGGTTGTCACGCAGGCTCATGTCAAACAGCCACGGGTCCTTGCCGACGTAGGCGACGTGTCGACCGCGAAACCCGGGCCCGAGGGCGAGCCAGTCGCGGCTGCCGAAGCGCACGCGGCCGGTGTCCGGCTGGCGCTGCTGGGCGAGCACCCGACACAGTTCGTCGGCACCGCACTCGGGCTCGTCCGTGACCGCTACCCGCGCACCGGCATCGAGACTGAAATCGAGTGGGGCCAACCCGCGGCCCGATTCCTCGACCGCGCTGACGCTGCTGAACACCACAGCTTGCCCTTCGCTGACCGACGGAGACGCGTCGGCCTCCGACGCCGTCTCGGCCAGGAGGTCCGCCGGCTCGAACTGCTCGATGATCTGCTCGTATTTGACCTGGGCGTCCTGGGAAGTCTGGTAGAACTTCAACAGTTCCCTCCAGGGCGGCGCCATTTCCCGGAACGCGGCGAGTGCGGCGACCAGCGCACCGATGGTGAGCTCCCCTTGCAGCACCAGCCAGCCACCGAAGAGGTAGAAGAAGAACGGGGTGACATGGTTGAGGAAACTGTTGACGAACTTGATCGCGAACTTGCGTCGGTAGATGTCGAAACGCAAGCCATACAGGGTGCCGAGTCGTGCGGCGATACGGGCTCGGTGGTAGAGGCCGTTGCTCTCGGCGTGAATCGCTGCCACACCGCCCATCGCGTCACCGATGTCGGCCGACAGGCGCCGCGTGGCGAGCACGCGGCGGCGTGCCAGGCGGTTCACCCGTTTTTGCATGCGCGGCGTGACATAGGCCTGGATCGGCAGGGTCAGGAGCGAGATGCAACCGAGGACCGGGTCCTGCACCATGATGAAAAAGACATAGGTCGCCAGCAACCCGCCCTGGAACGCCGGCAGCGCCAACGCGTCACCGATGTAGCCGCCGAGGGGTTCGGTCTCCGCGGTGATCAGCGGCACGGTCTCCGCCGGTGACAGCTGTTCCGCCTTCGCGGTCGGAAACCGCATCAGGTTGCTGAACAACGTGAACCGCAAGCGTCGCAGCATGCGTTCGGCGACCACGCCACGGTAGACGTTCAACACGTACTTGAAACCACCGTTGACGCAGACCAACAGCAGAAAGGCTGCACTCAACACAATCAGCAGCGCCGTGTGGTCGATGCCGAGCGGGATGCCGTACAGCTGTTCGGGCAGCGGCCCCTGCCCGAGCACGTCGTTGATGATGAGCTTCGGCACATCGAGGGCGAAATAGACGAACGGCAGCGAGCAAGCGGTCAGAAGCAGCAGCAGAAGTTGGTCACGCAGGCTGAAGCGGAGGACGAACTTGAAAAGACTCGGCGGCACGGCGTAGGTCCTGAACTGTTCGCGATGTGATGATCCAGTTTATCCACTGTAGCCGAAGACCGAACCTGACACGACTGATCGCCGCGAGCTTGCTTCGTTGGCTCGGGCGCAGAGAGTGCGCTCATGTAATACAACAACAACGGCCCGGTGGGGTGGGTCTGGCCCCACCCACATCGGCGCGAAACACACCGCGTCGGAATGCACGCTGACACATATGGGTCATTTACACCGGGGGCGCGATGGCGTTAGCTGTCTCGCACCGGTCACCGCACCTCGTGGGCCACGACCTTGACTGTCACTCTTGGTGTGGTCAGGCCTGTTTTTATTACGCGCGTCCGCTTGCTTTCGCCGACCGCCCGCGTCACCGCAGTCTAATGGAGGCAGCAATGGAGGACCCTGCAAACACCGCAACGAACACGCCATCCCCGAACACTGAGGAACAGGAGAAGCGCCCCACGCGAATGGTGCTGTGCGTTCACGGCATTGGCAATCAGGCACCGGGTGAGACGATCGAGAATGTCATGAGCGGCGCGCTCGCCGAGCACGACCGCCACGCCGGTGCCCCACCGTTGATCGCCAACGACGCCAGCACTTTCCTCTTCGACGAGCCGTTCACAGCCTACGAAGGCCTGCAGCAGCCCAAACGCATCACCGTTCCGGGCATCGTCGACGACGCTGGCGAACTGGAGGAATTCGACACCGTAGTCCACACCCACTCGGATGGGAAACAACCCAAGCGGGAAGGCACACAAGCGAAGTTTCCCGTGCACATCAAGACCCTGCGCAGGCAGCGCGAAACGCGCGTTGAAACCGTCATGGCGGAGGTCTTCTGGGCGGATCTGTCCAAGGAGCCCAAGGGCGCATTTGCGACAATCTTCGACCTGATCAAAGTGGTGATGTCCGTCGGTTACCTCGCGCTCGACAACGCGGCAAACGTCGGGTCGGTCCGCGCGTACCGTGCTGTCAGCGTGTTTCTGTTTCTGTTGATCGGTGGCGTTGTCGCGCTCAACGCCTCGCTCTTGTTCGGTGCCCTTGTCCTGCTTTCGGAAGGTACCTTTTTTTCCATCGACGCCAATAACACGCGGTCTGCCTACTGGATGGAAGCGCTCATAGCAGTGGCGGCCGCTATCACCTTGCTGGTAGGCGCATTGACGTTTGCGCTGAACAGGTTCGCCGGCTCAACGCATTCGTGGACGCCGTTTGTGCTCGCATCCTCGGCAACACTGGCCACCACGTTCTTCCTCACGGTGTTCTGGTTGTCGGGATCGGAGAAGGTACTGGCAGCGACTGCGTTCCTGACAATCACCTTTGCCTTGTTCATTGGCCGTACCCGTTGGCATCTGAGCCTGTGGCGCATTTTCAGTTGCGGCGCTGCAGTGTGGGGATTTTTGTCATTGGCGCTGATACCGTTTATCACCGACCCAGAACGCGTTCCCTCGAAGGAGCAAGAAATCGTGCTGTTCAGCAATCTTCTGACCACGACGATGCAGTACATCTGGGCAAGCGCCGTTCTGGTTTGCCTGCTTGTCTACGCTGCGTGGGGTTTGGACCGGGTGGCAGAAGACAGGTCTGACGACACCGACCAAACGCGGATATACGCACCCATTTGCTCTGCCCTGCTGATGTTGTGGATGCTGGTCGCGTCGTCGATCTGGCTGATCACAGGCCTGCTCGGTAAACAGCATCGAACACAACCGCTCGCGAGCGGGCACTGTTCTAACGCCACGATACCCCCATTGCAAGACGCGCACTGTCACGGGTCTGATGGTGTGTTCTTAGACCTGTTTCAATCGTTTATTGACGCCAGTTCATACACCATGGCGGTAGCCGTGGCGAGCTTGTTTGCGCTGTTGGTAGTTGGAATCTACGTGTTTGTTCAGCGGCGGTTGAACAAGGCCAAGCTGGCGTACCTCGGGGCGACGTCGCCGTCGTACGCGAGGGTGCTGCTAAACTACCTGTTCCAGCTCGTGTTCGCTTTATCCACACTTGGCTTTCTGGGTGTGATTCTTTTCCACGGCATCGCGGACGATCCGCTCGCATGGCTTCAGGATCGGCTTCCAGAAAAGGCATGGAAAGAACTAAAAGAATTGTCGGATCAAGTTCCAGATCTGTTGAGCTACGTCCCCATTGTACTGATTGGCCTGGGCCTGATCGTCTACTCCCTCAGAGACCTGGTCGCAGGGGGTCTCGGGGCGTTCCGCGATGTCGTTGTCTATGCCAACAACGATCGATTGGACCCCACACAAAACAACGCCAATTTCCCCTTGCGGGAACGGATCGAAAAACGCTTCGAGCAGGTGTGCGAGGTGCTGGTGGATCACATCAAACCGAAGGAGATCGTGGTCATCGCACATTCGCAGGGGACGGTCGTTGCGAGTCGCACAATCAAACGAATGCTCGAGGACAGACGCGCGTACTTTGGCGAGGCCAAGATCACGTTGGTGACGATGGGGTCACCTGTCACCCACCTCTACCAACAGTACTTCCCGCGGGACTTCAGCGTGAGGCCAGGCGAGTTTCCGGATATCACCTGGTACAACATCGGGCGCACCGACGATTTCGTGGGTACTCACATCGAGTGCCTGGATGAGATCAACGCGGGCACCCCCAGCGCTGACCAAACGGAACGCAGAGTGCCGCTGCACACGTCGAAATACAATCTGATGGTGCCTGCCGGTGGTCATCCAGGCTACTTCACCGACCCATACGTCTGGCAGCGCATGCACGACACGGTCGGGTTCCGGCTTGTCGATTGGGCGTGAGCACCAACAAAAACGCCCCGAGCCAATGCCGGGGCGTTCACTGACAGCATGGCTGCGCGAAGCGCAGCCATGTGTCTCAGGCTACAAAAATTTCTTCGCCATGTCGCCGAGGCCACCCAGGCCGCCGACCGCGTCGAGCAGGCTGCCACCGCTGCTGGCCTGGTTGACCATCTCGGGCAACGCATCCTGCAAGCCCGAGAGCAGAGAGCCCTCGTCGGTGCCGAGCTGCTGTGCCGCAGCTGCGATCTTGTCGCCACCGAGCATGTCGCGCACCTGGTCTGCCGACACGGGCGAATTCTCACCGTCACCCAGCCAACTGCCGAGCAGGTCGGTGATACCGCCGCCCTGGCCCTGCAACTGGCCGATCAAACCGGCGATGTCCATCTGGTCACCGTCGCCGATCAAACCCGCCAGCACCGACTGCACGCCGTCGGCGCTCGCGTTGGCGCCGCCGAGTTTCGACATCAGGAGATCCGTGCCCAATTTCAAGAGATCCATGTGTGCCCTCCCAGGCAACTGTTCTGACCCGGCTAGCCTATCACGCAGCCCTGCACCCGGAGTGTGACGAAATGGTCAAGCCGACTCTGGCCGGAGCGGCGTCGGTCAGCGTGGCGCCATCCGAATCGCACCGTCGAGGCGGACCACTTCGCCGTTGAGCATGGCGTTGTGGACCATGTGCATCATCAGAGCGGCGTACTCCTCCGCGGTGCCGAGGCGTTGGGGGAACGGCACCTGTTGCGCGAGTGCCGCCTGCACGTCCTCGGGCATACCGCGGAGCATCGGCGTGCCGAACAGCCCCGGGGCGATGGCAAGCACCCGCACGCCGCTGCGCGAGAGGTCACGCGCCATCGGCAGGGTCATCGCCGCCACCCCGCCCTTGGATGCGGCGTAGGCAACCTGGCCGATCTGGCCGTCGAACGCGGCCACCGAGGCGGTGTTGACGATCACGCCCCGTTCGCCGTCTTCACCGACCGGGTCTGCGGTGCACATGCCAGCGGCACTCTGACTCGCAACGGTGAAGCTGCCGATCAGGTTGACACCGATCACGCGCGCATAGGCGTCGGGCGGGTGCGGCCCCTCGCGCCCGACCGTCTTGCTCGCGATCGCGATCCCCGCGCAGTTGACGGTGACGCGCTCCTGGCCGTGGGCAACCCGGGCCGCGGCGAGACCGGCCGCAACGCTCTCGGCGTCGGCGACATCAACCTCGAAAAAGGCACCGCCGATGTCCTCGGCGACCTGTTGGCCACGCTCACTGTCGCGGTCAAACACGGCAACCTTGGCCCCCGCCTCGGGGCGTGGGCGCGCCCAACCCACGGCCCGCCCGCGGGGCGCACCCGGGCCCACCCCGCGCCGAATTGGGATGTAAGCCAGAGGTGAGCGCCAGGAAGGGGGGGGTGCGGCGGGGGGGCCCGCGCCCG